>DATGXU010000623.1:0-2072 GCA_035298685.1 Magnetospirillum sp.
CGGCCGCCTGTCGTCGAGTCGATTGAGTGACGAGGCGGCACTGGGCGGGGCGCTCGCCGACCTGACCGCATCGCTGGATCAGTTGGCGGTCGCGGGGCAATCGCTTGCCGAAGGGTTGGCCCCGCTCGACACGGGCGGGACGGCCGCCCTTGGCAGCGTTGGCCAGGAAGGCTGGCGACAGGGCGTCGAACGCCTGAGCGCCAACCAGGCGAAAGCCGCCGCCAAGGCCATGGCATTCAAGGTTCCCGGGCTGGGCCCCCTGTTCAAATCAGGCAGGAACGAGCGGCCGGAGCTGGCGCCGGCCGTGCGCGCGGCCGCCACCACGATGCGCGCGTTGGCGCAGGCGAACTTCCACTCCGTTCCCGCCTCGACGATGCCCGAACTGGGAAGCCTGGCCCTGCGCAACAGCAGCCCCGATCCGCGCCGGATCGCCGGGGCGGACGAGCGTCTGGCGGAGTATCGGACATGGCTGAAGTCCGGCAGCGGGACCGTGCCGGAAGCAGTTCTGCGCCCGGTCGTCGACGTCGTCGCATTTCAGGTTGCGCTTGCCGTGGTGATGGATGTCGCCGCCGCCTATCAGGCTGATCTGCCCGAGGACGAAGGCGTGCTCCCCGCTGACATCGTCGCGAGTGTCGTTTCCGGACTGGATGCCATCGATCACGGAATGGCCGGCGATGTCGCATGGTTGATCGGCGTGCGCGCCTACCGACGGCTTGAGGCGATCGACACCGCCTACGAGCGCGCCAATCCCTTTCACCTGTCCGGGGTGGTCAGGGAGTGGTCGGGGGAAAGGCCAATTCTCGACGTCGTCGGCTGGAAAACTGCCGACGAAAGGCGTCACCGTCTGTCGGACGGTTTGCGCGCGGTCCGCGATCACCGGAGCGAGCTTGACGACCTGCTGCGGATTCTGTCGGTGCCGTTGGTCGCGGCCGAATTGACCGATCCCCGCCTGGTCCAGAAATGGCGCCACCTGACACTGGCGGCCAGCGATCCCGACGGGCCGGGGGCGGCCGGATACCGGGCCCTGCGCACCCTGATCGTGGACCGGCTGGCCGGCTTCCGGGCGGCGGATTGCAGCCACCTCGACGCCCTGCCCCGTGTTCCGTCGCGTCCCGGAGATCCTTTCGCCGCCGAGATGTCGGACATCGTTCGCGCCCTTTCCGATCGCTGCGCCTTCTTGCGGCATCCGCCCCAGTCTGGACCGCACACGCCGCCCCCCCCTATTCCAGGGGATTGAATTGCTCGCCGACCTTGTAGAACCTTGGATATGGCGCAGGCACAGGCCGTGCGCATCGGCATTTTATGACCTTGGGGCAAATAGTGGTCGTGTCGAATGAAGGTCGTTCGCATTCCACAAATGGTTGTAGCAGCCGCGACGCCATGAGCGAACCCCTGGGTTCTTCACTCATCGACGAATCGGATTTCGTCACCCTTGTGCAGGAACAGCAAGGGCGGCTTTACCATTTCATTCTGCGCAATATCGGCAATCCATCGGATGCCGAGGAACTGGCCCAGCAGACCTTCGTCGAGGCTTACCGCGCCATGGCCACTTTTCGCGGCCAGTCCGAGCTGTCCACCTGGCTGCTCGGTATCGCCATGAATCTGGTCCGCAACTACCTTGCCCGATCACCGCACCGGCGTAACCAGTTCGTCTCGGACGAAACCCTGGAAACGACCGCCTCGGAAGACCAGTCGCCGGCGGAACGCCTGCAATACTCGCAGGCATTCCGGGCATTGTCGGCCGAGCTGGAGATCTTGCCCAACGAACTGCGGGAAGTCCTGATGCTGGTGGCCGTGGACGGCATCTCCTATGATCAAGCGGCGGGCTTGCTGGCGGTTCCCGTCGGCACCGTCCGCAGCCGCCTCTCCCGCGCCCGCTCGACCCTCCGCGAGCGCCTGCCCCATATCGTCGAGATATTCGACGACCTCTAGAAAAACAAATCGCCCTCGCCGGGCGTGGCGTGCCTCATTCGCGCCCCAACTCTCCGCCCTCGATCTGCTGATAGATCTCGTCGCTGGCCATGAGAATGTCGACCGGCGGATCGTAGCCGATCAATTCGGCCGCACGCAGG
>DATGXU010000624.1:0-3042 GCA_035298685.1 Magnetospirillum sp.
GCCGCATCCCAGTTCGCCATAGGCGAAGCCCTGCCCTGCGGCAACCGGCGGGGCGAACCCTTTCGCCAGCAGGGCGAAGGCCAGATGGGCGGGCGCAAGCTCGGGGTAGAAGGCGTGGGTGTAATCAATCGAAACGACGCCGTCCTGCCACATGGTCAGCCCCGCCCCGGAACGGCCCGCGACGCCACGAACAGCGCCAGCGCGGCCACCACCACCGACGGCCCGGCGGGGGTATCGAACTGCCACGATCCCGCCAGCCCCAGCACCACCGCCGCCGCGCCCACCAATGCGGCCAGCGCCGCCATCTGTTCTGGCGTGCGGGCGAACTTACGGGCGGTGGCGGCAGGCATCACCAACAGCGCGGTGACCAGCAGGATGCCCACCACCTTCATGGCGGCGGCCACCACCAACGCCACCAGTACCATCAGGATCAGGCGCGCGCGTTCGACCGCGTGGCCTTCGGCGGCGGCCAGATCCTCGTTGACGGTCATGGCCACCAGGGTGCGCCACACCGCACCCAACCCGGCCAGCAGCAAGGCGCAGCCCGCCCACAACACCGCCACGTCCGTCCAATCCAGCGACAGGATGTCGCCCAGCAACCAGCCCATGACGTTGACGCGGGCATCATGCATCAGCGCCAGCACCACCAGACCGCAGGCCAGCGCCCCGTGCGAGACGATGCCCAGAACGGTGTCGCTGGCAAGGTCGCGCCGCCGCTGCAGAAAGGCCAGCACCAGGGCCACCGCCAACGACAGGGCGGCGATGCCCAGGCCGAAATCCACGTTCAGCAGCGCCCCCAGCACCACCCCCAACAGGGCGGCGTGGGCCAGGGTGTCGCCGAAATAGGCCATGCGGCGCCACACCACGAAACAGCCGAACGGGCCGGCCACCAGCGCCAGCGCCAGGCCGCCGGCCAGGGCGCGGGCCAGGAATTCATCCATGGCGGCACTCCGGCCCGTGCTGATGATGCTGCGCGTGGCCCACGGTGCCGTCGGCCAGATGCTCGTGGTCGTGCACATGGGTATAGACCGCCAGACTGGCCGCGACCTTGGCGCCGAACAGCGCAAGGTATTCGGGGTGGCGGCTGACCGCCTCGGGGTGGCCGGCGCAGCAGACGTGGCGGTTCAGGCACACCACTTCGTCGGTGGCGGCCATCACCACGTGCAGGTCGTGGCTGACCATCAGCACCCCGGCGCCCTCGTCGCGCGCCAAGGCGGCGATCAGGTCATAGATTTCCGCCTGCCCGGCCATGTCGACGCCGCCGACCGGTTCGTCCAGCGCCAGCAATTGGGGGCGGCGCAACAGGGCGCGAGCCAGCATGACCCGCTGCAGCTCGCCGCCCGACAATTGGCTGACCTGGCGGGCGAGCACGTGCCCCGCCCCCACCCGCTCGAGCACGGCACCCTGTTCGGCGCGTGCCGAGCGCGGCGCCGCCATGGCGAGGAACCGGCGCACCGACAGCGGCAGGGTTGGCTCGACCGCCAGCGATTGCGGCACATAGCCGATGGTCAGGCCGGCGGCGCGGCGCACATGGCCGCCATCGGGCGGCAACAGGCCCAAGGCCACCTTGACCAGGGTGGACTTGCCGGCGCCGTTGGGACCGACGATGGTTACGATGCGCCCCGGCGACACCGCCAGCGAGACGTCGGACAAAATCTGACTGCCTGACCGCGTCAGCGAGACCTTTTCCACCGCGATCAGCGCGCCATCAACCGCCATGGCCGCTCCTTTCCGCCTGACACGACGGACAAAGGCCATCCACCTCGACGGTCTGGCGGCTGACGCTGAAGCCCAGGCGGGCGGCGGCGGCGGCGATTTCGCCATTGATGGCGGGGTCGTCCAATTCGGCGGCCACGCCGCAGCCCTGGCACAACAGGAACTGCCCCGCATGGGGCGTGCCGGGGTGGCTGCACCCGGTAAAGGCGTTCAGCCGCTCGATGCGATGGATCAGGCCGTGGCCAACAGGAAATCCAGCGCGCGGTAAACCGTGGGCGGCGCCGCGCAAAAGCCTTCGCGCCCCAACGTCTCCAGCAAGGCATAGGCGCCTATCGGGGCGTGGCTTTGCCACACCAGTTCCAGCACCCGCCGGCGCGCATCGGTCAGGCGGGCGCCGCGCCGGCGGCACTCGGCCTCGGCGGCGGCCAAAGCCTGGGCCACGCACGAGCAGTGATCGTGATCGGGGACGGGAAAGGTCATGGGAAGCGTTGGCGCGGGAATGTTGTTACATTATAACATCGCATCTTGCACCGCATCATGACATGGAGCCCTGCCATGGGGAAGCCCCTCGCCGCCTTGGTCGCCGCCGCCTTCGCCGTCGTCGCGCCGGCCATGGGCCTGCCGGCTCGGGCCGAAGTGCCGAAGGTGGTGGCGTCGATCCAGCCGCTGCATTCCCTGATCGCGTCGGTGATGCAGGGGGTGGGCGAACCGGCGCTGGTGGTCGGCGGCAGCCAATCGGAACACACCTATGCGCTCAAGCCATCCGACGCGCGCACCTTGCAGGCGGCGCGGCTGGTGGTGCTGGTGGACGAGAGCTATGAAACCTTCCTGGCCAAGCCGCTGAAGGCGCGCGCGGACGGAGTCGAGGTGGTGGCGCTGGCCCGCCTGCCCGGCGCCGTCCGCCTGCCCACCCGCGAAGGCGGCACGTGGGAGCCCGACCATGACGGCCACGACGAGCACGGCCACGGCGCCCTGGACGGCCACCTGTGGCTGGACACCGGCAACGCCCGCCTGCTGGTCGCTGCCGTGGCCGAGCGCCTGAGCGCGCTGGACGCCGAGCACGCCGCCACCTACCGCGCCAACGCCGCCGCCACCCTGGCCCGGCTGGACGCGCTGGAAGCGCAGATGAAGGCCCGGCTGGAACCGGTGGCGTCGCGGCCGTTCGTGGTTTTCCACGATGCCTATCAGTATCTGGAGAAGCATTACGGCCTTGCCGCCGCCGGCGCCATCACCGTCGATCCCGACCGGCCGCCTTCCGCCCGCCGGCTGGCCGCCCTGCGCGACCGCCTGCGCACGGCCGGCGCCGCCTGCGTGTTCCGCGAGCCA
>DATGXU010000625.1:0-4610 GCA_035298685.1 Magnetospirillum sp.
GTGTTGGCGACGCTGGACCCCACCTTCGCCCAGGCCGACGTGGCGCAATTGTCCGCCCGCCAACGGTCGCTGCTGGCGCAGTTGCAGCGCATGGAAGCCGAGCTGGCGGGACAGCCATTCGACGCCGGTGACGGCTCGGACCCCGAGCGCCGCCTGCAGGCCAGCCTGTATGCCCAGCGCAAGGCCGATTTTTCCGCCCGCATGGCCGCTTTCGAGGAAGACATTCGCCGCCAGGAGGCTTCGATCCGTTCGGCGCAGTCGGAAGCCGACGGCCTGAAGCAGCAATTGGCGGTGGTCCACGAAGTGGTCAACATGCGCGAAACCCTGCTGCATTCGCAGACCGGGTCCAAGCTGAACGCCCTGGACGCGCAGAACCTCAGCATTCGCACCCAGCGCGAATACAATGCCGCCATCAACAAGCAGACGGAAAGCCGGTTCGCCGTGGCCTCGCGCCAGGCGGAACAGCGTTCCTTCGCCGAACAGTGGCGCCGCGAAACCATGGAAAAGCTGGTCGCCGCCCGCGACGAAGCCGCCAAGGTCAACGAGGATCTGGTCAAGGCGTCGCGCATGCGCGATCTGGTGCAACTGGTGGCGCCCGCTGACGCGGTGGTGGTGGAAATCGCCAAGCGTTCGCTGGGCTCGGTGCTGCGCGAGGCGGAACCGCTGATCACGTTGGTGGCGGCGTCGTCGCCGTTGATGGCCGAAATCGATCTGGCCTCGGCCGACATCGGTTACGCCCAGCCGGGCGATCCGGTGCAGATCAAGATCGACGCCTTCCCCTATCAGCGTCACGGCATGATCGAGGGACGGCTGACCAACATCGCCATGGAATCGGTGTCGCCCGACGGTCAGGGCGGCCGCGCGAGTGGCGGGCCGCAGATCCACCACGGTCAGGTGGAACTGACCTCGCTCAAGCTCGACAACCTGCCCGACGGCATCGCCCCCATTCCCGGCATGACCATCAATGCCGAGATCAAGGTGGGGACCCGTTCGGTGATGTCGTACTTCCTGTACCCGGTCATCCGGGGCTTGGGCGAAAGCATCCGCGAGCCCTGATTTCGGCGCACGCCGTCCCTGTCCACCCATAGCGGGAACGCCAAACCAAGGCGTTCCCGGAACGGGCACGCCACCGGTGACCGTGGTTCTATGCGTTCATGTGGTGGACAACACCGGCGACGCAGTGTGCGAGGGGCCACGCCCCGTGCGGCAACATCGACAGCGGCGGCGGGTCTGACCGGAGGGACCGGGGCGGATCAGTGCAAATATTCCAGCCTGACCGTGGCCGCAATGTCATCACCGGCTTTTCGACCGCCCAAGGCGACAAGATCACTCTGTCATGCCGAGACGGTGGGGCTCAGGCGCCGCTCGGGCTTGCCGGTCGGCCACCGCGCCTGCGGCGAGTCATATCAACTGACGACCGGTATCAGCGCCAATTTCGGCAACCGGGCCATTCTCAATGTCAGGGCGGCGAAGGCCTCGGACCTTCGAATTGTCGCCGGTTAACGCCGTCCGATGGCTGATAAAGCGGACGGCGTTGATGCATTGCCACAAACACTATCGAGCGAATATGGTGCCTGGCGGTTGTCCGCTGGCCCCATTTTCATAATCTCACCCACCAACACCACCCGCAGCACTAGATGGTCAGGCTGTGGGTTGTATTGTCGATCAGCACATCGCTGATGGTATAGCTGTCATTCATGCCCTGCAGCTGGATGTAGAAATCCTCGGCACCAATTGTGTGGTTACCGGTCGGGCTGCCATTCGTCGGCATGTCGATGATGATCTGGCTGTTGGTATCGTCGAACATGATGTTGACCGAACCGCCCATGACCTTGTTAAGCGCCGTCGAACTTCCGAACGTAAGCGCCGCCCAATCGCTATCGCTGAAGGTGATTTTGTCGCCATCCTTGACGATCAGCGAGTCGGTTTCGCCGGATCGAGACAGGCTGCGGACACCGGAATAGGCGAAAGTGACGCCGCAAGTCGCACTGGTCTCCATGGTGTCATCGCCGGTGCCGCCATTCAGAATGACCGTGCCGCTGCCGACAGACTTGGCGATCAGGGCATCGTCGCCGGCACCGCCCGACAGGGATATGCTCGCACCGCCGCCGATCTCGCCCTTAGCATACAACAGGTCGTCGCCAGAGCTGCCGGCGATCGACCCCACTCCGTCCTGGATGTCGAACACGCCGCCGCCGGCAAAGGTGACGCGCGAACCATCCACCTCAATGTCTTGGGGGGTGGTGAAGAAGATGGCTTTGCCGGCAAGATCGAGGCTTTGGTCCGCCTCGGAATACAAGCCAAAGCCGGAAAACAATCCGTCGTCCCAGCTTTCCATGCGGAAGTCCGCCGCGGCAAAGCCGTTGCGGGTGATCGACAGGGTGTCGGCGTGCCAGTCGAATTGATCAATGACCACCTTGTCGGAATCGGTGAAGCCCACGTTGAAGCGGTCTGCGCCGCCGCCGCCGACCAGCACGTCGTCGCCCTGGCCACCGTTGAAGGTGACGCCGTGGGTGGAATCGGCCAACCCCATCAGCAGGTCGCCTTCGCTGGTTCCCGTCAGCGTGCCTGAATCGGCGGATTTCAGCACGCTGTTGAAGAACAAGGTTTCGCTGCCGTCGAACGCCACCTCATCGGGCCTGTCGCCGTCAATCATCAACGTGGTGGTGATCTGTGCGTCCTGATTGTAATAGACGAACTGGCTGTAATCCGCGTCCCAGCGCAGATCGCCCGCGATGATCGAATCGCAGCTGATGACGTCCTTGCTGGCGTCAAAATTCTGTACCGCGACCTCCATGCCGTCATGGGACACAGACCAGACCACCGTCTCAGAGCCGCTATTGAGCACGGCGACGTCGTTGCTGCCATCGGTCAAGTTGACCTGCAGGCTGGCGAAACCCGTGGCGGTGCTGATCAGCAGATCGTCACCCACGGAATCGCCCGTCAGGCTGGCCCCAATGGACGAAATCACCGAACCGCTTTGCGATCCGTCGACCACGAAAGTCACACGCCCGCTGGCAAACGCCACTTGGTCGGGGCGGTCGCCATCGGCGAAAAACAGATAGCTGGTGGTGAATCCGTCGAAATAGGCCAGCTTGCCGAGCGAGGATTCCCAGGTCATCTCATTCACGATCGAGCCCGAAGACCGGATCTCGACGTAATCGGCAGTCACATCGAACCCGTGGATGACGTCGGTGCCGTCGGTCTCGGGGGTCCACACCACGCGATCATGGGCGGCACCCAGCACATACACGTCGTTGCCCGCGCCGCCGCGAAGCTCCGAATAATTTGCCGCCGAGGCAAACGACATCAGGCGGTCGTCGCCATCGCCACCCGCCAGCGTTGACCCCATTCCAAACGCCAGCATCAGGTCGTCGCCGGTGCTGCCGTTGATCGAGGCATAGGCGGTCGAGGAGTACACATAGCCATAGGCGGTGGCACCCGTGTTGAAACGGATGCTCTGGTTGGTGAAGTCGGCCGCGGAAAAGATGGTGGAGTTCGAGAATTGCAGCCCACCACCCACGCCATCGGCCCGCGACAGCGTGGACGTGCTTTGGTTCCAGATGAAATCGGCGGCCGACAGCGGCGACCCGTCCACTGTGGTGGTCACGTTGATCGTGTCCGCGCCGGCGTTGAAGTCGGTGACGAGATCGTTGGCCGACTTGTTGCCCACCGAAACGTAGATGATGTCGTTGCCGCCGCCGCCGGTGAAGGTGTTGGCGCCCGAGCCGCCATACATGGTGTCGGCGCCGTCGCCACCCAGGAAGGTGTCGTTGCCGCCGCCGCCGGTCATGACGTCGTTGCCCGCGCCGCCGTCGAAGACCACGGTCTTGCCGGCACTGGAATAATCGTAAAGGAGGTCGGCGCCGGCATTGCCCTGCAACGTCACCGCCCCCGCACTGGCAGCGCCAAAGGCCATCAGCAGGTCGTCGCCAGTGCCGCCCGCGATGATGCCGCTGTTGCCCGACTTGAACACGCCGCCCTGTGAAAACACCACGGTGTTGTTGAAGGCGACCTGATCGGCACCGCCCTGGCCTTGCGAGAAATGGATGCCGTAACCGTAGCCGTTGACCAGGCCGGACCACGAGCTGGAACCGTCGGCGTGATTGGTCACCCAATGGAAATCGGTCGCCCGGCCAGTGATCAGGATCTGATCGTTGCTGGCGGCCGAGAAACCCGACACCGTGTCGATGTAGTCGCTGTCCCCCTGCCAGACGATCACGTCCCGATTCTGGCCGGCAACGATAAAGTCGGAGCCCTGGCCGCCCACATGCGACACCGTCCCGACGGTGCCGGTGACCGCGTTGACCAAACGATCGTCACCGTCACCACCCAACAGGGTAACCGAGCCCTGAGGAATTAAAGGCCGCGTATGGGCACTGCCAAGCGCGACGGCCGTGCCGAAGGCAATCAGCAGATCGCTGTAATAGCTGCCGTTGGTCGAACCGGAAATGCTGCCGCCCAGGGCGATGTCCTTGGACTTCAGCTTGCCGCCGGCGCTGAACTGGATTTCGCTGCCATCGAACTCGACCTGATCGGGTCGAGTGCCGCCGATGGCGATCACGTTATTGGTTTGGGTGTCGGAAAGCATCCCGTATTGGGTCGAGCCG
>DATGXU010000626.1:0-4942 GCA_035298685.1 Magnetospirillum sp.
GCCACCTGCATCCGTTCGGCGACGGCCTCGACGATTTCGTGCAGGTCGGCCGAAGGGCGGGGGACGGCAGCCTCGGCCGCGTTTGCGCCGGCCAGCGGGGGGGGCATGGGCCGAAACAGGTCGAACGGGCTTGCCGCCGACCCACCGCCGTCATGCCCGGCCTCGTCGCGGTCGCGCATCATGTCGTCGAAGCGCCGCGACTCGCCGCCATCGGCCTCGCGGCGGGACGAGGGGCGCCCGTCATCGGGCCTTTCGCCACGCGGGTCGGGGCGGGCATTGCCGCTAATGAACGGCGTTTGCGTCATCGTCGGCGCTCTCCCATTCGTCGTCACGGCCATCGAGAGAGCGGAATTCTTCCATCTCCATCTCTTCCTGGCGCTCCTGTTCTCTGCGGGCTTCTTCCGAATAGATCCTGGCCAATTCCTTGAATTTGTTGGTCTGCCGGCCGGCCTGGGTAAGGACGTCGACGGCCGTGTCGAGTTCCTGGGCGGCGGCGTGGCGCCGCTGGTCGGCATCGATCACCCCCTGTTCCAGATTCCGCTCGCGGTTGCGCAGGTCACCGATGGCGAAATGCAGCTCCTCGATTTCGCGCAGCCTGACCAGACGGGTGCAGATGTCGGCGTAGAGCTGCAGTTCGTGGCGGACGGCCCAGTCCTTGTACTCTTCAAGTTGGCGCTCCAGTTGCTCCACCATACGACGGGCCTCGGCCAGCAGCAGACGGCGGTGGCGAACTTCGGTTTCGGCCTGGGACTCCCGGAACTTCTTGATCTCCAACAGGCTGTGATAGACGCTCATCGGACCAGGGCCTCCATGGCCGCCAGCGTGTCGTCGAAGCCCGAGCGTTCGTCGGTCCGCTGCCGCAGGAAGGCGTTGATGGCGTCGATCTTGTCCAACGCCTCGTCGGTGGTGGGGTCGGCGCCACGCTTGTACTCGCCAATCTTCACCAGCAGTTCCACCTCCTGATACTTGGCCATCAGTTCGCGGATGCGGCCGGCCAACTTCTTGTGCTGGGGGGTGGCGACGTTGTTCATGACGCGGCTGGCGCTGGCCAGCACGTCGATGGCCGGATAGTGGTTGGACGCCGCCAGTTTGCGCGACAGGATGATGTGGCCGTCAAGGATCGAGCGGGTCTCGTCAGCAATGGGCTCGTTCATGTCGTCACCCTCGACCAGAACGGTGTAGAGCGCGGTGATCGACCCCTTGTCGTTCATGCCGACGCGCTCCATCAGGCGCGGCAGGGTGGCGAACACCGACGGCGGATAGCCGCGCCGGGTCGGCGACTCGCCCGCCGCCAGCCCGATTTCGCGCTGGGCGCGGCCAAAGCGGGTCACCGAATCCATCAGGAACAGCACCTTCTTGCCCTGGTCGCGGAAATACTCGGCGATGGCGGTGGCCACATAAGCGGCCTTGGCGCGCTCCATCGACGATTTGTCCGACGTCGCGACCACCAGCACCGCCTTGCGGCGCCCCTCCTCGCCCAGTTCGTGCTCGATGAACTCGCGCACTTCACGGCCGCGTTCGCCGATCAGGGCCAGCACGGTGACGTCCACGTCGGCACCCTTGACCAGCATGCCCAGCAAGGTCGACTTGCCGCCGCCGGCCGCCGCGAAGATGCCCATGCGCTGCCCCTCGCCGCAGGTCAGCAAGCCGTCGAGCACCCGCACGCTCAGCGGCAGCGGCTTGCTGATGACCCGCCGGGTCAGCGGATCGGGCGCGTCCTGATAGACCGGATAGAATTGCTGGGTGTCGAGCGGGCCGCGGGTCTTGGTGTCGATAGGCCGCCCCAGCCCGTCCAATACCCGCCCCAGCAGGCCGGACCCGACCGGCACCAGATGGGTGCGGCCGGTGGGCGTGACCTCGGTGGCGGTCGAGATCCCGAACATGTCGCCGATGGGCGTCATCAGGGCGGCGTCACGCGACAGGCCGACCACCTCGGCCTGCAACTCGAAGTCCTCGCCCGGATTGCGCAAGATGCAGACCTCGCCGATCTTCACCGCCGGCACCACCGCCTTGATGATGGTGCCCACCACCTGCACCACCCGACCCTTCACATGCAGCGTCGGGGTGTCGCCCAGGGCGATCCGCATCAGGTCGGTGATGTAGTCGAACTGGTGGTGGGTCTGCTGCGTGGTCATCAAGCGTTCATCCGTGACGGCGGCCAAGGCTTTTCTCAAAGGCTCGGCGGATGGCCTCGAGCTGTACCTCGACGCCGGCCTCCACCGTGCCGATGTCGCTTTCGATGATGACGCTGTCCGCGGTCAGGCGGGTATCGGGGGTGATGTCGAGAAAGCCGACCGCCGGATAAGCGGCCAACAGGTCGTTGATGCGCTCGCGCACCATGTCGGCCTGGGCCGGGGCCAGACGCAGGGTGACCTGCTTCTGGTTGCGGACGGTGGACAGGGCATGCTTGACCACCTGGGTCACCCGCTCGCGGTCGTCGTAATCGGCCAGGATCTTGCGCAGTGCCGCCATCACCAGATCGACCATCTTGCTTTCGACATTGGCGAAATAGTCGATGGAGCGGCCGACCGTCTCCATCATCTTCTCGACGGCTTCCATACGGGCTTCCTCGGTGCCCTCGTCGAAGCCGCGCCGGCGCTCTTCCTCGAAAGCGTCAACCGCCTTGTCGAGGATTGCCTGGGCGTCGGCGCGGGCCTCGGTCAGCACGCGCTCGGCCTCGACCCACACGGCGTAGTCGGCGGCCTTGACGACCTTCCGGCCGGGATGCGGGGCGATCAGGCCATCTGACTTGCGAACAAGGAAGCCCATTTCGGCTCCGTCTCCTTAAAAACGCGGGTGGTGAGGGCCAACGCACGGGCGGACCGGTCAGACGGGATGAAGCTGCCGCGCGCGGTGCGTGGCAGCTTCAGCAGAAAACGCTTCAGGATTTCGGGCGGCAAGCCGGCCATGGCGCTGCCGATCAACGATATCCCGGCCGACCGCAGGCGCTCGATCAGGGGCGAACCACCGGAATTCACCGGACTCGGCAGGCCGGCCGCGGCCGCCAGCAAGGGCGCCCGCTGCACGGCGAAGGCGTGCCCGTCCGCGCCCAGCGCCTCGCGCAGACGCCGGACCTCCTCGCCCGCGATCACCCTGCGCAGGGCGGCACCCTCGACGACCATGCCCAGGTGCAGCGCCAGCCGGTCGACAGTGGTGCCGTCGACCAGGGCCAGCCGCGCCGCCCAGCCGCAGAAATCGGCGGGAAAAGTGCCGGACACCCCAAGGTCTCCGAGGATCATGCGGTTGAGGTGAGGTTCCGCGCGCGGCGATTCCTGCAGCCGCCGCCAGATTTCAGGGGTGAAAAGCTCGTCTGCCCAGCTCGCATGCATGTAGCGGCTGGGCAGCAGGTTGAACTGGTAGACGAGAGAGAAGAAGGGGCTTCGGCCGCGCATCAGGGCGCCAAGCGACGCCGGCCCGCCATGACGGTCAGGCCTGACCATGGTCGCCCCCGTCCCGCTTCGGCCTGATCTTCCACAGCCAGAACATCGCGCCGGCCCCGCCGAGGCCGGCCACCGCCAGCACGCCGAGGATGCCGACCAGGATGCTCAACGGCTTCACGCTGTCGGCGGCGACACCCATGCCGAGAAAGGAAGCCGACGCAGCTTTCACGTTGGACTGGCTCGGCGTCACGGCCATGGACGGCACCAGGACCACCGAGACGTTGTCGTAGTTCAGGTTCGAGATGCTGTTGGTGACCAGCCGCTTGATCTGCGGCACCACCCGTTCCAGATCGTAGGCTTCCTTGTACTTGATGAACACCGCCGCCGAGGACGGGACCATGGCTTCGGCGGTGCCCGGCGTGCGATCGGGCAGCACCACGTGGACGCGGGCGGTGATGACGCCGTCGATCGAGGAAACGGTTTCGGCCAGTTCCTGCGACAGGGCATAGATGTAGCGGGCCCGTTCTTCCAGCGGCGAGGAGATCAACCCATCCTTCTTGAAGACGTCGCCCATGCGGACGAACTGCTCTTTCGGCAGGCCGTTGGCGCGCATGATCTGGAGCGCGTCGGCGACCCGCCGGCCGTTGACCATGACGGTGACGGTTCCTTCCTCGCCCGGTGCCTTCTGGGCCTCGATGCCGGCGCCCAGCAGGGTGGACAGGATCTGGTTGGCCTCGGTCTCGCTCACCCGGCTGATCAGTTCGACGGATTCGCCGCAAGCCGCCAGGCCAAGGCAGAGAAGGCCAAGGGCGAGAATGGACCGCAGACGGGCCAGGGCTGTCGTCGCGACGGTCATTGGGCCTTCAGCATCTGATCGACATTCTGGGTCGCCTTGCCGACGATCTTGCCCATCAGTTCCTGCTGCACGGTAAGGGTGGAAATCTGCATCTGCAGGTCCAGCATCTGACGTGTGTCCAGCGCACCGCTCGAACTGTCGAGCAATCCCCGGATGTCGGCCGCCGTGGTTTCGAACTTGGCACGCACCGAGTTCAGCCCGTTCAGGATGTCCTGCCCCAGCGATGGAACCGGCATCTCCGCCGCCGAGGGCGGAGCCAATTTCAGCGTGGCGAGTTGGACCTGATCCGCCGCCACCGAAGGCGCCGACCGGGGGTTCAGCGCCGCCTCGAACATGGCCACGTCCTCGGGACGCGCCACGGCGGGGGTTCCCTGGCCCAGGATGTTGGTCGGCCCCGCCGCGCCGGCGACGGCGGCTCCGATCGGCAAGTCGGTCACCATTTGCACCTCGTCTGTGGTGGGGTGTCGTTCCAGCTTTCCCGCAACGAGGCTGCCATGCGCAGGGCCGTCTGGTCCGGGCTGTCGGGGTGAATGAGGTCGAGTTCTGCGGCACCTTCCCGGAGGCGCCCGTCCAGTTTCAGCGCCAAGGCCAGGAAGGCCCGGACGAGCGGAACGTCCGCCTCGACCACCGCCGGCAGCGCCTCCTCCCGTAATTCGCGCACCGCCTTGCCCGGCGCGCCCGCGTTCATATGGGCCAGCGCGATGCC
>DATGXU010000627.1:0-12138 GCA_035298685.1 Magnetospirillum sp.
CGCGCAGGGCCGGGGTGACCTCGGGGCGAGCCCCAAACCACGCCTCGAAGCCGGGAACCGCCTGCCACAACAGCATGCCCAGGCCATCCACCACCGGGTTGCCGCGCACCGCCGCCGTCACCAGCAGATTGGTCATCAGCGGGGCGTAGACGATGTCGTTGACCACCGCGTGGGTCGGCAGGGGGGCAAGATCGATGTCCAGCGGCGGCTGGCCGGTCATGCCCAGCGTGGTGGTGTTGACCAGCAAAGCGGCGCCCTCCAGCGCCTGCGACAGCTGTGACCATGTGATCACGGTCATATTGCCGCCCAGGTCGGCGGCCACCTGACGGGCGCGGTCCAGCGAGCGGTTGACCAGCCGGATCTCGGGCACGCCGGCATCCACCAGGGCGGCGCATACCGCGCGCGCGGCGCCGCCCGCCCCCAGCACCACCGCCGGCCCGGCATCGGGCTGCCAATGGGGCGCGCCGTGGCGCAGGTTTTCCAGGAACCCGAACGCGTCGGTGTTGCGGCCCAGCACGCTGCCATCGGCGCGCACCACCAGAGTGTTGACCGCGCCGATGCGCCGCGCCAGCGGTTCCACTTCGTCGGCCAGGGCCAGGGCCCGCTCCTTGTGCGGCACGGTGACGTTGGCACCGGCAAAGCCCATGCGCGGCAGGGCGCGCAGCACGTGCTCGAAATCCTCGGGCCGCACCGGCAGCGGTACATAGGCGCCGTCGATGTTCAGGTGCCGCAGCCAAAAGCCATGCAGGCGAGGGCTACGCGAATGCCCCACCGGCCAGCCGATGACACCCGCCAGTTTGGCCTTGCCGGATACGATCATGGCGTCAGTTCTCCGTTCTCGCGCAGGAAATCCAGCAGGGCCAGCAGCGGCAGGCCAAGGATGGTGAAGTGGTCGCCATCCACCGCCATGAACAATTGCGCGCCCAGGCCTTCCAACTGATAGGCGCCCACCGACGACAACACGCCCTCGCCGGCGTGGTCGAGATAGTGGTCGAGGAAGGTTTCGGAAAAGCGGCGCATGGTCAGCTTGGCCGTTTCGCTATGGTGCCACAGCCGCTGGCCGTCGCGCACCGCCACCACCGAGGACACCAGGCGGTGGGTCTTGTCGCGCAGCGCCAGCAATTGCGCCCGGGCCGCCGCGCGGTCGACCGGCTTGTCGAACCACGTCTGTTCGCAGTCCAGCATCTGGTCGGCGCCGATGACGATGGCGCCGGGATGGCGGCCCGACACCCGCGTCGCCTTGAGTTCCGCCAGCACCTCGGCGACACGGGCGGGATTGTCGGTTTCCTCGCGCATGGCCTGCTTGACCGCCGCCTCGTCCACCGGCGAGGTGTCGACGACAAAGGACACGCCGGCGTTTTCCAGCATGGCGCGGCGGGTGGCCGATCCCGATGCCAGCACGATCACTTGGGGGCCTCCTGCTTGGCGGCATGCTGGCCGTGCAGCTGGATGATGGTGGCCGATGCTTCCTCGATGGAGCGGCGGGTCACGTCCACCACCGGCCAGCCGTGGCGCGAGAACAGTCGCCGGGCCGAGGCCACTTCCTCGCGCACCTTCTCGAACTGGGCGTAGTCGGATTCCTCGTCGTGATTGAGGAAGCGCAGACGGGCGCGGCGGATATCGGACAAGCTTTTGGGGTCCTTGGTCAGGCCCACCACCAGCGGTCCGCGCAGGTTTTCCAGCTGCGGCGGCAACGGCACGCCGGGCACCAGCGGATAATTGGCGCATTTGTAGCCGCGGTTGGCCAGGTACATGCAGGTGGGGGTCTTGGAGGTGCGTGACACGCCGATGACCACGATGTCGGCATCCTCTACATCGTCCAGCAACTGGCCGTCATCGTGGTTCAAGGTGAACTGCATGGCGTCGATACGGGCAAAATATTCGGCGTCCAGCTGGTACTGGCGGCCGGGGGTGGCGTGCATCTCGGCCCCCAGATAGCCGGCCAGCGCCCCCAACACCGGATCAAGCACCGGAATGCAGGGCACATGCATGCGCCGGCACGCTTCCTCGAGCAGGCCACGCACCGCCGTGTCCACCAGGGTGAACAGCACGATGCCGGGATTGTCCTCGATGCCGGTGATCACGCGTTCGACCTGGCCCTGGCTGCGCACCAGCCACCAATTGTGCTGGATGGCCTGCACCCCCTCGAACTGCACCATGCAGGCGCGTGTGACGGAAGTGACGGTTTCGCCGGTGGCGTCGGACACCAGATGAAGATGAAAGCTGCGCATGAGCCTGTGGACACCAAGGAATAATGTGGATAACCCGGGGTCGCGGCCTGACGACGGAAAAAGCACACTCGAAAGCAGGTGCTTCATCCGACCATCGGCCCGGATGGGGACGACGGGCGTGGGGGTGGCCGAGAATAGCGTGAATCCTTGCCGCCGGCATCCGCTTTCCCCAGCTTCCACCTCTTTCGAAATACCTCTTTGGTGACAGCTGGCCTGATGGGGCAGGCGTTCCTCCCCATTTTGTCCACAGCGGCCCATGGGTGGAGCGTACCAATGGGATAGACCTGTGGATCGATTGTGGAACAAGTCCAATCCCCGTTGTCCACAGGCACCCACAACCTCAGCCACCTTTTCTCCTAGAAACAAACCTTGTATGACCTAGGGCCGGATAACTCGGAAAGGCGTCCCCCTTGACCTCGAAGAAAGCCAAGCGATTCCTCCAGGCCCTCGCGGGCGAGACCCTGACTCCGCCGCCGTTCTGGCTGATGCGCCAGGCGGGGCGTTATCTGCCCGAATACCGCGAAACCCGCGCCCGCGCCGGCAGCTTCCTGGATCTGTGCTACAATCCGGAGCTAGCCGTGGAAGTGACGCTGCAGCCGCTGCGCCGCTATGGCTTCGACGCCGCCATCCTGTTTTCCGACATTCTGGTGGTCCCCGACGCGTTGCGGCAGCGTGTTGCCTTCCGCGAAGGCGAAGGTCCGGTGTTGACGCCGATTCGCTCGGCAGAGGATCTGAGTGGTCTCGACATCTCGGGCCTGCACGACCACCTTGCCCCGGTCTACGCCACGGTAAAGGGGCTTTCGACGGCGATCCCGGCGGAAACCGCGCTAATCGGCTTTTCCGGCGCGCCATGGACGGTGGCCACCTACATGATCGAGGGCGGCGGTTCCAAGGATTTCAGCCACGCCAAGCGCATGATGTGGGGCCAGCCCGAGGTGTTCGAGCGGCTGATGGCGCTGCTGATCGAGGCCACCGGCCAATATCTGATCCGTCAGATCGACAACGGCGCCGAAGCCATCCAGATTTTCGACACCTGGGCCGGCGCATTGCCCGAAACCGAGTTCCGCCGCTGGGTGATCGAGCCCGCCCGCCAACTGGTCGAGCGCATTCATTCCCAGCGCCCCGGCGTGCCGGTGATCGGCTTCCCGCGCGGCGCCGGCATCCTGTACGAAGCCTATGTGACCGAGACCGGCGTCGATGGCGTCAGTCTGGATTCGTCAGTGCCGTTGGACTGGGCGGCGGAAAAATTGCAGCCCAAATGCACGGTGCAGGGCAACCTGGACCCCATCCTGGTGGTGGCGGGCGGCGAGGCGCTGGATGCCGGCATCGACCGCGTGCTGAAAACGCTGGGCAAGGGACCGTTCATCTTCAACCTGGGCCATGGCATCATTCCGCCGACCCCGCCGGAAAACGTGGCGCGGCTGGCCGAGCGGGTGAAAAGCTGGCGGGGATAGCATTCCAAGCGGGGTCCTTGGGGCCGGAACCCGCCTGTTTGAAGGACGATCATGACCAAGACAGCCGTGGTGCTCTTCAACCTGGGCGGACCAGATTCGTTGGACGCGGTCGAACCGTTCCTGTTCAACCTGTTCAACGACCCCGCCATCATCGGTGCGCCCAAGCTGATCCGCACTCTGCTGGCGCGGTTCATCTCGAAAAAGCGGGGACCGGTGGCCCGCGGGATTTACGCCCAACTGGGCGGCAAATCGCCGCTGGTCGAGGAAACCGCCAAGCAGGCGGCGGCGCTGGAAGCGGCGCTGGGCGACGGCCACAAGGTGTTCGTCGCCATGCGCTATTGGCATCCGTTCGCTTCCGAAGCCCTGGCGGCGGCCAAGGCGTGGGGGGCCGAGCGGGTGGTGTTGCTGCCGCTTTATCCGCAGTTTTCCACCACCACCACGCGGTCGTCGTTGCGTGAATGGCGCAAGCTGGCGGCCGATTGGCCGGTGCCGACCGAAGCGGTGTGCTGCTATCCCGACGAACCGGGCCTGATTGCCGCCATCGCCCAGCTGGTGCGCGCCGGCCACGGGCAAGCCGCCAAGGCGGGACGGCCGCGCATCCTGTTTTCCGCCCATGGCCTGCCGCAAAGTGTGGTCGACAAGGGCGATCCCTACCCCAAGCATGTGGAGCAGACCGCCAGGGCGGTGGTGGGTGCCCTGGGCCAGCCCGACGTGGACTGGGTGGTGTGCTATCAGAGCCGGGTCGGCCCGATGAAGTGGATCGGCCCGTCCACCGAGGCGGAGCTTGAGCGCGCCGGCGAGGACGGCGTGCCGGTGGTGGTGGTTCCCATCGCCTTCGTGTCCGAGCATTCCGAGACCCTGGTGGAACTTGACATCGAATATCGCCATCGGGCCGAAGGTCTGGGCATACCCGCCTATGTGCGGGTGCCCGCCGTCGGTCATCACCCCGACTTCATCGACGGCCTGGCCCGGCTGGTGCGCGATCCGGCTGCCTTGCGCGGGCGCGGCTGCGCCGCCGCCGGCCAGCGTTGCCCGTATCAGGAGGAAGCATGACCCAAGGCTATGAGTGGCTGAAGGCCCTGCACGTCATCGCCATCATCTCGTGGATGGCCGGTTTGCTCTATCTGCCGCGACTGTTCGTCTATCACTGCGAGGTCGAGCCCGCTTCGGCCACCTCGGAAAAATTCAAGGTGATGGAGCGCCGGTTGCTCAAGGCGATCATGGTTCCGGCCATGGCGGTGGCCTGGGGATCGGGTCTGGCCATGGCGGTGACGGGGGGGCTGTTCCATGCCGGATGGTTTCACGTGAAACTATCCTTGGTGGTCTTGATGACCGTCAGCCACTTCATGATGACGCGGTGGAAGAACGATTTCGCTGGCGACCGCAACCGCCGGCCCCAGCGTTTCTTCCGCATCGCCAACGAGGTGCCGACCCTGCTGATGATCGGTATCGTCATTCTGGCGATCGTCAAACCGTTCTGACGGCGCGCATCTTAGAGAAAACAGGTTTGACAGAGGGGCGGGCTTTGGCTAATGCTTGCCCTAATCTCAAGGGCCGGATAAGGCCCGCCATCCCCCTATCGTCATTTCCGCACCGGTTTCCCCGGACCCGATCCCCTCGGGTCTCGCCATTGGCGAGTATGTGCGAACAGTCAGACGGACAGTCCCCATGCATCTTCAGGAACTCAAGAAGAAATCTCCGGCCGAGCTGCTTGCTTTCGCCGAGGAACTGCAGATCGAGAATGCGAGCACCCTGCGCAAGCAGGACATGATGTTCGCCATCCTGAAGCAGCTGGCGGACAACGACACCCCCATCTACGGCGACGGCGTGCTGGAAATCCTGCAGGACGGCTTCGGCTTCCTGCGCAGCCCCGAGGCCAATTATCTGCCGGGTCCCGACGACATCTACGTCAGCCCCAGCCAGGTGCGCCGCTTCGGCCTGCGCACCGGCGACACGGTGGAGGGCCAGATCCGCTCGCCCAAGGACGGCGAACGCTATTTCGCCCTGCTCAAGGTCAACACCATCAATTTCGAGCCGCCCGAGAACGTGCGGCATCGCATCAATTTCGACAACCTGACCCCGCTCTATCCGGACGAGAAGCTGAAGCTCGAACTGGACGACCCCACCAAGAAGGATCTCACCACCCGCGTGATCGATCTGGTGGCGCCGCTGGGCAAGGGCCAACGCGCGCTGATCGTGGCGCCGCCGCGGACCGGCAAGACGGTGATGATGCAGAACATCGCCCACGCCATTTCCGCCAATCATCCCGACGTCTATCTGATCGTGCTGCTGATCGACGAACGCCCCGAGGAAGTGACCGACATGGCCCGCTCGGTGCGCGGCGAGGTGATTTCCTCGACCTTCGACGAGCCGGCCAGCCGTCACGTCCAGGTGACCGAAATGGTGCTGGAAAAGGCAAAGCGCCTGGTCGAGCACAAGCGCGACGTGGTGATCCTGCTGGATTCCATCACCCGCCTGGCCCGCGCCTACAACACCGTGGTGCCCAGCTCGGGCAAGGTGCTGACCGGCGGTGTGGACGCCAACGCCCTGCAGCGCCCCAAGCGTTTCTTCGGTGCCGCCCGCAACATCGAGGAAGGCGGCTCGCTGACCAACGTCGCCACCGCGCTGATCGACACCGGTTCGCGCATGGACGAAGTGATCTTCGAAGAGTTCAAGGGCACCGGCAACTCGGAACTCATCCTCGACCGCAAGCTGTCGGACAAGCGCACCTTCCCGGCCATCGACATCACCCGTTCCGGCACCCGCAAGGAAGAACTGCTGGTGGACAAGGGCGTGCTGTCCAAGATGTGGGTGCTGCGCCGCATCCTCATGCCCATGGGCGTGGTGGACGCCATGGAATTCCTGGTCGACAAGCTCAAGCAGTCCAAGAACAACTCGGACTTCTTCGAGGCGATGAACTCGTAACGACAGGTCGGGCTCGCCGCCTGGGTGCCGTCCACAGTGATGAGAAAGCCCTCTCCCCTGATCCGGGGAGAGGGCTTTTTTCTGGTTCATCCCGGAATTCCGGGGACCTTGCCCTCAACGTCATCGCCGGGCTTGACCCGGCGATCCACGTGTTCCCGCGAGAATGTCATTGGTAACAATGGTTTGGGCGTCCGCACGTGGATGCCCGCGTCAAGCGCGGGCATGACGGCGTTCGGGGCGGTAATGGATCGTTTCCCGCCGCCGCTCAGTCGTGCTTGCGGATGTTGGCCTGGGCGCGGGTTTTCCAGTCTTCCACCGGGGCGATGTCGGCAATGCGGGGATGGCTGCGCAAGGGATGGACCGGCAGCTCGTCGGTGGACAGGTGCAGGTCCTCGGCGGCTTCGGTCGGGCTTTGCTTTTCCGTGTGCAGCTGCGCCCGCGCCTTCCAGTCGTCGTTGCCCGAGCTGGCGTGATGCGGCTCGTCGATCACCGCCAGCGGATGGCGGGCAAGGTAGGACGACAGCCACAGGGTTCCCGCCAAAGGCGGCACAATCACCAGCAGGAAGCGCAGCGACAGGATGTAAAAGGCCTCGCGCCCGCTTTCGATGATCAGCTGCTCCTTGCAGTCGTAGCGGTCGCGAAAGGTGCCCGAGCACAGGCTCATGCGGTCCTTGAGCTGGTCCGAGGCATGGGTTTCCACCGCGTTGTCGGGCAGGGTGGCCCACATCAGCCACCCCATCAGCACCATCCACAGGATACTGCCGCCGCTGATGGCCTGTTTCAGCCGGGTGCGTTCCGCCCTGGTCATGGCCTTTCCCCCTCAATGACCTTTGCGGTCAATGGATTAGCCCATTATAGGGCTATTTCCAGGGCAAGACAAATCAGGGCAGCAGCACGGTCGAACCGGTGGTTTTGCGGCCGGTGAGATCGCGATGGGCCTCGGCGGCCTCGGCCAACGGACGAGTGGCGGCAACCTCGATGGCGACAAAGCCGCGCTTGACCACGTCGAACAATTCAGCCGCCGACGCCATCAGGTCTTGGCGCAGCGCGGTATAGGTCATCAGCGTGGGCCGGGTGAGGAACAGCGATCCCTTGGCCGACAAAATGCCCAGATCGACCGGAGGGATTTTGCCCGAGCTTTGGCCGAAGCTGACCATCATGCCCAGCGGCCGCAGGCAATCGAGCGAGCCCAGGAAGGTGTCGGCGCCGACGCCGTCATAGACCACCGGCACGCCCTTGCCGTCGGTGAGTTCGCGTACCTTGGCGACGAAGTCCTGGCTCTTGTAGAGGATGGGGTGGTCGCAGCCATGGGCCTTGGCCAGCGCCGCCTTGTCCTCGGAACCGACGGTGCCGATGACGGTGGCGCCCAGATGCTTGGCCCATTGGCACAGGATCAGGCCGACACCGCCTGCCGCCGCGTGGACCAGGACGGTGTCGCCGGCGGTGACCGGGAAGGTGCGGCGCAGCAGGTATTGGGCGGTCATGCCCTTCAGCATCATGCCGGCGGCCTGGACGTCGGCAATCTCGTGGGGCAGCGGAACCAGGCGGTCGGCGGGGATGACCCGGCGTTCGGAATAGGCGCCCAGCGGGCCGCCGGCATAGGCGACGCGGTCGCCCACCTGCACCTCGACCACGCCCGCGCCGACGGCTTCCACCACGCCGGCCGCTTCCAGCCCCAGAACGGCGGGCAGGGGGGCCGGATAAAGGCCGGTGCGATGATAGACGTCGATGAAGTTCACGCCGACGGCGGTGTGCCGTACCAGGGCCTCGCCCGGTCCGGGCTGGCGATCGACGACGTCTTCCCAGCGCATCACCTCGGGGCCGCCGGTTTCGTGGATGCGGATGGCCTTGGTCATGGCTGGGGCTCCTTTGTCGGTGTGAGCGGCGCGCATCGCATTGGATGCGCGCCGCGATTAGCCGCCATTGAGGCGGCGGCCAAGCGGCCGGAGGGCCGCGCCCGGCGAGGGCAAATATCAAATCGGATCATGATGCATATCAGTGCATCATGATTTAGGCCGTTAGTCGGTCAATGCGCCTTCCAGACGCAGCAGGAAGCGTTTGGTATCGATGCCATCCATACCGGAATAGCCGCCCAGCGACCGATTTGCGGCCAGGACCCGGTGGCAGGGGATCAGGATGGGCAGCGGATTGCGGCCGCAGGCGCCGCCCAGGGCGCGCGGCGCCGTACCCAGCTCGTCCGCCAGATCACCATAGGACCGGGTGGTGCCGAAGGGGATGCGGGCCAGCGCCTGCCAGACCTTTTTCTGGAAGGGCGTGCCCATGGGGTCCAACGGCAGATCGAACGCCTGCAGCTTGCCCTCGAAATAGGCATCCAGTTGGTCGCGGGCGCGCTCGAGCACGGGAGCGGGCGGTTCGTCGGTCTCGGGCGGCCAGCCCCATTCCACGGCGATGATGCGGCCGTCTTCTTCGAACAGGGTGAGGGGCCCGACCGGGCTGTTATAGGCGAGGTATGACATGGCCAAAGCTTAACGCGGGCTCAAAGCCTGCCGCAAGAGCGCCGGATCGCTGACCGGGTTCGAGCACGTGAAACCCCGGCAGACATAGGCGGCGGCGGCGCCGTCCACCGGTCCCTTGCCGTGAGCCGGGTGGAAGGCGGGCAGGGCAATCTGGCCGTCGGCACGCTGCAGCACCAGATCGGGTATCGGCGCTTCGACCGCTGCCCGGATCAGCGATTCGGTGTCGTCGCGGCCGGGCGGGCCGGCAATCACCACCTCGACGGCGGCGGCCAGACTTTCAAACCCGGCCAGCATGGCGGTCATGTTGGCGAAGTGATCGCGCACCTCGCCATTGAAGGCTGCCAGAACCGCTTCGGCGCGCTGGCGGTAGGCATCCTCGCCGGTCAGCCGCGCCAGTCGCGCCAGCACCTGGACCATGACGCCGTTGGCGGCGGGAATGGCGCTGTCATGGGCCGGCTTCAGCCGCACGATGACGTCGTCGGCGTCGGCGGCCGCCTGGAAATAGCCGCCATGCTCCCCGTCCCAATGGTGGCGGTTGGCGGCCTCCACCCAGGCGCGGGCATGGTCCAGCAGCGCGGGCTCGGCGGTGGCGTCGAACAGCGCCAGGGCGGCGCGGGCCATATGGGCCAGGTCGTCCACCAGCCCGATGACCCGAAAGCGGCCGAAGCGCATGGCATGGGCCAGCCGGCCATCGGGCAGGGCCATCTGGGTGCGCACGGTTTCATAGGCGACGCGGGCGGCGTCGATCCAGCGCGGCATGGAAAACACCAACCCGGCATGGGCCAGGGCGGCGATCATCATGCCGTTCCAATCGGCCAGGATCTTGTCGTCACGGCCGGGATGGACGCGGGCTTCGCGTTCGCGCCACAGGATGGCGCGGGCGTCGGCCAGCACATCCTCGACCCCCATGGGCTGGGGCTGGTGGTTGCGGTGCAGGATGGTTGTACCGTCCCAATTGCCCTCGGGGCGCACGTCATAGGCCTGCTTGAACCAGCGGGCGGCGTCGCCCTCCAGCGCCTTGTCCACCTGGGCGGCGTCCCAGGTGTAGAACTTGCCCTCGGCGCCCTCGGAATCCGCATCCAGCGTGCCGGCGAAGGCGCCGCCCTCGGCGGTCATGTCGCGCAACACCCATTCCACCGTCTCGGCCACGCGCTGACGGTAAAGATCCTCGCCGGTGCTTTGCCACACCAGGGTCAGCAGGTCGATCAGCTGGGCGTTGTCGTAGAGCATCTTTTCGAAATGGGGGACCAGCCAGGTTTCGTCGGTGGAATAGCGCATGAAGCCGCCGCCCAGGTGGTCGTAGATGCCGCCATAGCACATGCGGTCCAACGTCAGCGTGACCGCCTGGCCCAAGGCCGCGTCGCCGGTGCGCAGATAGGCCCGCCACAGGAAATCGAACAGGCCCGGCTGGGGGAATTTCGGCGCCCCCTGCAGGCCGCCATGCTCGGGATCGACCATGGCGACGACCTGGCGGGCACCCTGGTCGAGCATCTCCAGCGACAGCGGCGGCGCCGCCGAGCGGGGCGGCTGTTCCGCCAATCCCGATTTCAGGGCGTCCACGTTCATCCGCACCTTGTCCTGGGCGTTGGTCCAGGTTTCCGTGATGGCGCGCAGGACATCGGGAAAGCCGGGCCGGCCATAGCGGGCGGCGGGTGGAAAATAGGTACCGCCCCAGAACGGGTCGCCGTCGGGGGTCAGGAACATGGTCAGCGGCCAGCCGCCATGCTGGCCCATCATCCCCAGCGCCTGCTGATAGATGGCATCCAGGTCGGGCCGTTCCTCGCGGTCCACTTTGACGTTGATGAAGTTGTCGTTCATCACCAGGGCGATGGCCGGGTTCTCGAAGCTCTCGTGCGCCATCACGTGGCACCAATGGCAGGCGGCATAGCCGATGGACAGCAGGATGGGCTTGTTCCGCTCGCGGGCGGCGGCCAGGGCGTCGGGACCCCAGGCCCACCATTCGACAGGGTTGGTCTGATGTTGCAGGAGATAGGGGCTGGTCTCGGCCGCAAGGCGATTGGTCATGGACGGGATCTTCCGCGAGTCGACATTGACGCCTTTTGGCGCAAGGGCTTAGTTTGGGTGTCCAAGGCCGAAACGCAACCCGTTGGATGGCAAAGCGATGAAGATCACCGTGGACGTGGACTGTACTCCCGAAGAAGCGCGTGCCTTCCTGGGGCTGCCCGATGTCAAGCCCATGCAGGATGCCCTGTTGAATCAGGTTCAGGAACGCATGACCGCGACGCTGTCGGCCATGGAGCCGGAAGCCATGCTGAAGACCTGGCTGCCGGCCGGCGTGCAGGGGATGGAGCAGTTGCAGAAGATGTTCTGGGCCCAGTTCGCCGGCGCCGCCCGGCGGGAGAGGAAAGAGTGAGCGTCACCCAGGACCCGAAGCCCTATTTCCGGCTTCACGCCTTCATCTGCACCAATCGCCGGCCCGATGGCCACCGGCGCGGCTCGTGCGCCGCGCGGGGGTCCGAGCCGTTGCGCGACTACCTCAAGGCCCGCACCAAGGAGCTTGGGCTGGACGACGTGCGCATCAACAGCGCCGGCTGTCTGGACCGTTGCGAGCTGGGCCCGGTGATGGTGATTTATCCCGAAGGCATCTGGTACAGCTTCCATACCCACGAGGATATCGACGAGATCCTCGAGACCCACCTGCTCAAGGGCGGGCGGGTGGCGCGGCTGATGCTGCAGCCCGACGATCAGCCGGTCCTGCCGGCCTGACTTCAGGAAAGGCCGCCGTCACCAAGGAAGCCCCGATGCCGCACGGCATCTTCTCGCACCTTGGTGTCGCGGCGGTTTTCCTTTAAGTATCTCCCATGTTCGAAACCACCATCTTTGCCCTGGCGAGCGCCCCCGGCCGGGGCGGCGTCGCCGTCTTCAGGCTGTCGGGCCCACGGGCCTGTCAGGCATTGCAATCGCTGACCGGCCGCGAGCCCCCATCGCCGCGCAAGGCGGTGCGGGTGCGCCTTGGTTACGGCGGCGACGCCATCGACGACGGTCTGGCGCTGCTGTTTCCCGCACCGGCCAGCTTCACCGGCGAGGAGG
>DATGXU010000628.1:0-1925 GCA_035298685.1 Magnetospirillum sp.
CGCATCGAGGTGGTCACCGAGGGCATCCTGACCCGCATGCTGCAGGATGATCCCAGCCTGCCCGGTGTTGGGCTGGTGATTTTCGACGAGTTTCACGAACGCTCGCTGAATGCCGATCTGGGGCTGGCGCTGTGCCTGGAAAGCCAGGGCGCCTTGCGCGACGACCTCAAGCTGGTGGTGATGTCGGCCACCCTGGATGGCGGTCCGGTGGCGCGGCTGATGGGGGGCGTGCCCTTGGTGACCAGCCAGGGCCGGGCCTTTCCGGTGGAAACCCGCTTCCTGGCCCGGCCCGAACCGCGCCGCTTCGCCGACGGGGTGACCGCCGCCATCGTTCAGGCGTTGCGCGACGAGGCCGAGGGCGACGTGCTGGTGTTTCTGCCCGGCGCCGGCGAAATCCGCCGGGTCGAGGCGCAGTTGGGCGAGCATCCGGCGGCGCGCGGCGTCACCATCGCCCCACTCTATGGTGACTTGCCGGCCGAGGCGCAGGACCGCGCCATCCGCCGGGGCGGGCCCGGGCGCAAGGTGGTGCTTGCCACCGCCATTGCCGAAACCTCGCTGACCATCGACGGCGTGCGGGTGGTGGTGGATGGCGGCCAGATGCGCCAGCCCCGCTTCGACCCCACTTCGGGCATGACCCGGCTGGTGACGTTGCCGGTCAGCCGGGCCTCGGCCGACCAGCGGCGCGGGCGCGCCGGCCGTACCGCACCGGGCGTCTGCTACCGTCTGTGGTCGGAAGCCGAGGATCGGGCGCTGCAAGGCTTCACCGCCCCGGAAATCACCGAGGCCGATCTGGCGCCGCTGGCACTGGATCTGGCGCAATGGGGCATCGACGACGCCAATCAGCTGGCATGGCTGGATGCGCCGCCCGCCGCCGCGCTGGCGCAGGCGCGCGAATTGCTGGGCGAGTTGGGGGCGATCGAGCCGTCGGGCCGCATCACCGCCCACGGCCGCGCCATGAACCGGCTGGCCATGCATCCGCGTCTGGCCCACATGGTGCTGAAGGCGCGCCAGCTGTCGCTGGGCGGGCTGGCCTGCGACCTTGCCGCCCTGCTGGGCGAGCGCGACGTCATCAAGGCGGAACGCGGTTTCCGCGATGCCGACGTACGCCTGCGGCTGGATGCCATGCGCACCAACGAGGGTTTCGACCGCCGGCATGGCCTGTCGGTGGATCGCGGCGCGCTGGCGCGGGTGCGGCAGGCGGCAAAGGAATGGCGCCGCCGTATCGGCCTGAAGCCGGGCGAGGAAACGGGCGAGGGGCGCGATGCCGGCATCGTGCTGGCCTTCGCCTATCCCGACCGCATCGCCCGCCGCCGCCCCGGCGGCGAGCCGCGTTATGCGCTGTCGGGCGGACGCGGCGCGCTGTTCGCCGATCCCGAGCCGCTGTCGGCCGAGGAATGGCTGGTGGCGGCCGAGTTGGATGGCGACCGCCGCGAGGCGCGCATCTTCCTGGCGGCGCCGCTGTCCAAGGCGGATATCGAGGAGCACTTCGCCGAATCCATCCGCACCGAGGAAGCGGTGGCCTGGGACCGCCGTGACGAGGTGGTGCAGGCGCGCCGCCAGCGCCGGCTGTTCGCGCTGGTGCTGGACGAGCAAAAGATGGACAAGGCCGCGCCCGATCACTTGGCCGCCGCCATGGCCGAGGGCATCCGCGCCATGGGGCTGACCTGCCTGCCGTGGACCGACGAGCTGATGAAGCTGCGCGAACGGGTCGCCTTCCTGCGCCGCCACGACGCGGACGGCGGCTGGCCGGACCTGTCGGATCAGGCGTTGCTGGACGGCTTGGACGATTGGCTGGTGCCTTATCTGGCCGGCATCACCCGCCGCGCCCACCTGTCGCGGCTGGATCTGGCCCAAGCGGTGCGCGACATCCTGCCGTGGGAGCAGGCCCGCCGCCTGGACGATCTGGTTCCCACCCACGTCACCGT
>DATGXU010000629.1:0-4215 GCA_035298685.1 Magnetospirillum sp.
CCCGCCATCATCGCCCTGTTGCTGGCCTCCGCCCTGGCGGCGCTGGTGGTCGTGGGCTCGGCGCCCTTTGCCGTGCGGGTGCTGCGGTGCTGGGATTTGTCCAGCGGGGCTCAGGCGCAGCTGGTGCTGGAACGGCGCACCTATCTGGTGGCGACCCTGCTGAAGATCGTGATGGCGGCCGAACTGGCGGCCATGGTGCTGTTCGTGTTCAACGCCGACCGCATGGCGGCGCTGTTCACCGGGGCCATGTGCGCGGTGGGCACGCTGTCGGTCAACGGCTTCGGCTTTCCCGCCCTGGGCCTCAAGCTGGCGGTGTTCTTCGCCGCCGCCGGCTGGCTGGTGCTGGATCATCTGGACTGCCAGGGCTGGGATTACCCGCTGATCCGGGTGAAGTACGCGGCGCTGCTGGCCATGGCGCCCTTGCTGATGGCGTCGGCCGGGGTGCAGGCGGCCTATTTCCTGGGGCTGCGCGCCGACGTCATCACCTCTTGCTGTTCCACCCTGTTCAGCGGCGGCGGGGTGACGGTGACGCGCAATGCCCTGGCGGCGCTGCCCCATGGCTGGGCGCTGGCGCTGCTGGTGGCGGCGCTGGCGGGTGTCGGCGCCTCGGGCGGCGCCTTCCTGCGCTGGGGGCGCGGCGCGCCGCAGCATGCATTGTTGTCGGCGCTGGCCTTCGGCGTCGGGCTGGCGGCGGTGGTGTCCACCATTTCCGTCTACGTCTACGAATTGCCGCACCATCATTGCCCGTTCTGCCTGCTGAAGCGCGAATACGGCCATGTCGGCTATCTGCTGTACGGGCCGCTGTTCCTGGGCACCGCCTGCGGTCTGGGGACCGCCGTCGCGGCGGCAGGCCGCTATCGGCCCAGCCTGTCCACTGCTGCCCCCGCCTTGGCCCGTCGGCTGACGCTTTGGTCCATGGGCGGTTTCGCCGTCTTCGCCGTCATGTGCGCCTGGCTGGTGGCGCGCTCGCATCTGGTGCTGTTCGAGGTGCTGCCATGAAAGTCTGGTGGGTTCTGGCGCTGTTGCTGTTGACCGGCTGGGGCGAAGCCGCCGCCCAGCCGCCGCGACGGGGTGACCCGTTGCCGCCCTTCGCTGCCCAGACTGTGGACGGCGTGGAGGTGCGCGTCCCCGAGGCGACCGCCGGCAAGGTGGTGCTGGTGCAGTTCTGGGCGTCGTGGTGCGCCCCCTGCCGCGAGGAAATGAAAACCACCGAGGCACTGTGGCGGGCCGCCGGCGGGCGCGGCTTGGCCGTACTGGCGATCAATGCCGGCGAGCGGCCCGACACCGTGGCGCGCTTCGTCGCCGCCCGCGACGTCTCCGTGCCGGTGCTGCTGGACCCGCAACAGCGTCTGGTCGGCCAGTTCGGCGTCACCGCCCTGCCCACCGTGCTGGTGGTGGACCGCCGGGGGCGGGTGCGCGCCCGTTTCCTGGGGGTGGCCGACCCGGCCACCCTGACCGCCATGATCGAGGAAATGCTGTGAGGCGCCCTGCGCGCTTCGCCCAAGCTCGGATGCCCGGCCGGGCATCCGTCTGCGGAGCCGGGGGGTTCCGCATGTCACTGGAGAGAGGGAGAGTTTACCGATGAAACGTCGTCAGTTCCTGTTGGCCGGCACCACCATCGCCGCCGCCGCCACCCTGGCCCACACCGCCGTCGCCGCCGAAGGCGACGGCACGCCGCTGCAGTTCATTCCCAAGAAGCCGAAGGACCCGAACCCGCTGGACAACGAGCTGGAAAAGTACGGCAAGTGTCCCTATTGCGGCATGGACCGCAAGCAATACCATTTCTCGCGTCATCTGATTCATTACAGCGACGATCTGGTGGACGGCACCTGTTCGCTGCATTGCGCCGCCATTTCGCTGTCGCTGAACCTGGATCGCATGCCCAAGGCCATCTATGCGCCGGATAACGGTTCGGGGCTGGAGATCAAGCCGCTGACCAACGCCGAAACCGCGTTCTACGTCATCGGCGGCGATCACAAGCCGGTGATGAGCAAGACCGCCAAGACCTCGTTCGCCTCGAAGGTCGCCGCCGAGGCCGCCAAGGGCACGGGCGAGGTGGTCGACTTCGACCGCGCCATGATGCTGACCCACATGGGCATGGCCGAGGACACCATGCAGATCCGCAAGCGCCGCGAGGAACGCCGCAAGGCTGCCGCCGCCTCTGCCGCCCAGCCGCAGGCCGAACATCAGCATGGGATGAAGCACTAACCATGGGACGCCGTCTCGCCTGGCTTGCCGTCGCGTTGCTGCTGACATCGGCCCCCGTGGCGCAAGCGGGCGAGGCGGCGGTGCCGCCGCCTCGGCCCGATGCGGTGTGTCCGGTCTGCGGCATGTTCGTGGCCAAGTTCCCGGAATGGGTGGCCGTAATGGTCTACAAGGACGGGCACGCCCATTATTTCGACGGCGCCAAGGACATGTTCAAATTCCTGGCGGCGCCGAAAACCTATGTGCCGTCGCACCGGCCCGACGACGTGGCAGCCATCGCCGTCACCGACTATTACGCGGTCGAACCCATGCCGGCGCGGGCCGCATGGTATGTGATCGGATCGGACGTGTTGGGGCCCATGGGACACGAGTTGGTGCCGCTGTCCAGCGAGGCCGAGGCGCGCGAGTTTCTGCGCGACCACAAGGGCCGGGCGATCCTGCGGTTCGAGCAGGTGACGGCGGAGGTACTGGCGGATTTGGACAAGGGGCGCTGAGGCGCCCCTTGCCGTATCGGATTCAGCCCAGGCTGGCCTTGATCTTGGTGATGGCGTCGCGGCTGTAGAAGCTGCACACGCCGCGCTTGGCGGCCGGCTCCAGCGCCAGTTCCTTGATCGCCTTCTTCACCTTGGCGTCGGAAACGCCCAGTTCCTTGGCGATGTTGCCGGCGGAAATCAGATCCTGGTCGGCCATTGGTGCTCCCCCTTCGGTGGTTTGACGTGTCAGGCGACGTAGTGGCCGCCGCGCAGGATGCGGATGTAATTGACGCGGTCGAAGGCGGTCTGGTCGGCTACCTTGTCGCGGCTCAGGCGGCCACGGATGTCGGCCAGGCTTTCCGCCTCGCGGGCGGTAAGGTCGGCAACCAGACCGTCGTGCAGCGTCTGCATGTGCTCGACGCCGTGGCGCAGCAGGGCCGAGGCGGTCATCACCACGTCGGCGCCGGCGAACAGGTACTTCACCACCTCGGCGGCGGTCTGCACGCCGGACGTGGCCGCCAGCGAGCCCTTGACCTTGCCGTGCAGTGCCGCGATCCACAACAGCGGCAGGCGGATTTCGCCGCGATGGCTGAGGCGCAGGTCGCGCTGCAGCGTCAGTTCCTCAAGGTTGATGTCGGGCTGGTAGAAGCGGTTGAACAGCACGAAACCGTCGGCCCCGGCGTCGTCGAGGGCGCGCACCATGGCGCCGGGCGAGCTGAAATAGGGGCTGAGCTTGATGGCCACCGGGATCGACACCGCCTGCTTGACCGCCTTCAGGATGTCGATGTGGCGGGCCTCGACCTCGGCGCCCGACAGCGACAGGTCGGTGGGCAGGAAGAACACGTTCAGTTCGATGGCGTGGGCGCCGGCTTCCTCGATCTGCTTGGCGTAATCGATCCAGCCGGTGCGGCTGGTGCCGTTCAGGCTGGCGATCACCGGCATGTCCACGGCGGCGCGCGCCTTGCGGATCAGGTTCAGGTAATTCTTCGGCCCGGCGTTCTCGGTCAGATGGGACGGGAAATAGGACAGCGCCTCGGAATCGGCCAGCGACGCCAGATGCTCGATTTCCTCGATCTCGTTTTCGATGTCTTCCTGGAAGATGGACGGCAGCACGATGGCGCCGGCGCCGCAATCCTCGAGCTTGCGGATGTTGCCCACGTCCAGCCCCAGCGGGCAGGCCGACGCCACCAGCGGGTTCTTCAGGGACAGGCCGAGATAACGGGTGGTCAAATCCATGGAACGCTCCTGCTGCTTGGCGCCAAGGCACAGATGGCACGAGACTAGTCCCGCCACGCCCATCGGGCAAGGCCCGGCCGGCGGCGGGGCGCCATGCGCGGTCAGCGGAAGCGGAACGGAATTTCGAAGTTGAGCGCCGAGGCCGGCATGGTGTTCGGCGGCTGCGGGAACGGGGCGGCACGGCGCACGGCGGCCAGGGCGGCGCGGTCCAGCGCGCTGTTGCCGCTGCTTTCCGCCACTTCCACCGAAATCAAGTCGCCTTGTTGGTCCAGGATGAAGCGCAGGCGGGTCAGGCCGGTGT
>DATGXU010000630.1:0-8462 GCA_035298685.1 Magnetospirillum sp.
GGCATCGAAGCCCCAGCCGTGGACGAACACCAGGGTGCGCATGGCGCTCATGCCGCCCTCGCCGCGTCGATGGTGGCGTGGATCAGGCGCTCGATGTCGGCGTCGGAATGGGCGGCGGACAGGGCGAAGCGGATGCGGCTGGTGCCGTTGGGCACGGTGGGCGGCCGGATGGCGATGCCCAGCAGGCCCTGTTCCTCCAGGCTGGCGGCGACCTTCAGCGTCCGCTCCTCGTCACCCAGGATCACCGGAACGATCTGGGTGGACGACGCGCCGGTATCCAGCCCGGCCTCGTGGAAGCGGCTGCGCACATGGGCGGCCATGGCTTGCAGGCGGGCGCGGGCCGGACCCAGCGTCGGCACCAGATCGATGGCGGCGTCCATGGCGCCCAGCACGGCCGGCGGCAGGCCGGTGGCGTAGATCAGCCCCGAGGCCTTGTTGACCAGATAGTCCTTGGTCGCCTTCGAGCAGGCGACATAGGCGCCGAAGCTGCCCATGGCCTTGGAAAAGGTGCCCATGGCCACGTCCACATGGGCGCCCACCGACAGCCCGAAGCCGTTGGCGCCCAGAACGCCGGTGGCGTGGGCCTCGTCCAGATACAGCAGGGCGTTCCATTCGTCGGCGAGGGCGGCCAACTGGTCCACGTCGGGGGTGTCGCCATCCATGGAGAACACCGATTCGGTGACGATGACGCGCGGCCCGGATTCGCGGGCGGTGCGCGCCAGCAATTCCTCGAGGTGGCTGAGGTCGTTGTGGCGGAAGCGGTTCTGCTTGGCCCCGGCGACCTGGCAGCCCATGTGCAGCCTGGCGTGGTTCAGGCGGTCGGCGAACACCAGCGGCTCGGCGCCCCACAGGCTGCGGTCCAGCAGCGCCGCCAGCACCGAGACGTTGCACTGCCAGCCCGAGGCCAGCACCAGCGCCGCCTCGACGCCCTTGGCGGCGGCGATCTTTTCCTCGACGGCGGTCAGGGCGTCCAGATGGCCGGTGACCAGACGCGAGGCGCCGGCGCCGGCGCCCCAGCGCGCCGCCCATTCGCGGGCGCGCTCGATCACCGCCGGATGGCGGGACAGGCCAAGGTAGTCGTTGGCCGAGAAATTGACCAGTTCGCGGCCGTCCACGCGGATGCGGCCGCCCTCCAGGGGTTCGGCGCCCCGCAAGCGGCGGCGGCGGCCCTGGGCGGTCAGGTCTTCGATGGCTGCGTTCAGCCGGGAATCGAGGTCGTGCATGGGGCACGTTTTCTAGAGGCTTTTCGCGTCTGTTGCAAAGGCGGTGTAAGCGGTTCTAATCTGCGCACCCCGCAAAGAGGCCAAGACCCTTTGCGCAGTAAGGCTTTAAGGAGGTTGGTGACGTGACGGCAGCGGCGAAAATTGCCCCCGGCGAAGTGGGTCTCAGGCACGATTGGACGGTCGAGGAGGTCGAAGCCCTTTTCGCCAAACCGTTCATGGACCTGATCTTCGAGGCACAGCAGGTCCATCGCGCCACGTTCGACGCCAACCGCATCCAGGTGTCGCGGCTGATTTCCATCAAGACCGGTTCGTGCCCCGAGGATTGCTCGTACTGCCCGCAATCGGCCCACTACGCCACCGGCTTGGAAAAAGAAAAGCTGATGGCGGTGGAAGAGGTGGTGGAAGCCGCCCGCAAGGCCAAGGAAGAAGGCGCCTCGCGCTTCTGCATGGGCGCCGCCTGGCGCGGCCCGCGCGGCGACGATTTCGACGTTGCGGTGGCGATGATCGAGGGCGTCAAGGCGCTGGGCATGGAAACCTGCGCCACCTTCGGCCTGCTGGACAAGTGGCAGGCCCAGCGGCTCAAGGAGGCTGGCCTCGACTATTACAACCACAACCTGGATACCAGCCCCGAGCATTACAAGGAAATCATCACCACCCGCACCTTCCAGGACCGCCTGGATACGCTCGAGCACGTGCGCGAGGCCGGCCTGCACGTGTGTTCGGGCGGCATCATCGGCCTGGGCGAAACCCGCAAGGACCGCGCCAAGATGCTGGTCGAGCTGGCCAACATGCCCAAGCATCCCGACAGCGTGCCGATCAACCTGCTGATCCCCATTCCCGGCACGCCGCTGGCCGAAGCCGAGCGGCCCGATCCGTTCGACTTCATCCGCTGCATCGCCGCCGCCCGCATCATCATGCCGAAGTCGTTCGTGCGCCTGTCGGCCGGGCGCGAGGGCATGAGCGACGAAATGCAGGCGCTGTGCTTCCTGGCCGGCGCCAATTCGGTGTTCTGCGGCCACAAGCTGCTGACCGCCAAGAACGCCAAGCCCGGCGACGACAAGAGCCTGTTCGGCCGCCTGGGCCTGCAGCCCATGTGATCCATCGGACGCCTTGCCGTCATCCGTTGCACTTCAAAAGCCCCGCCCCCGTGGCGGGGCTTTTTTCATGCAGTGCCCAACAAAAAGCCCGCCGCTTTGGGGGCGGCGGGCTGGTACTGCGGAAAGGCGACGTCAGCCGCGCGGACGGGCTGCCGCGGCGCGGATGGCCAGCGGGGTGGCGTCGTCGTGGATGGTGGTCACTTCCTCGGGATAGGCGGTGATGTGGTGCAGCGCCAGGTCGGCGCCCATGAATTCCTCTTCGTCGGACAGGCGGATGCCGATGGTGGCCTTCAGGCCGCCATACACCGCCAGACCGGCCGCCAGCGCCAGGGCGGCGCCGACGGCGGTGCCGGTGACCTGGGCGCCGAAGCTGACGCCGCCCAGGCCGCCCAGGGCCTCCTGGCCGAAGACGCCGCACAGGATGCCGCCCATGAAGCCGCACAGGCCATGCAGCGCCCAGACGCCCAGCACGTCGTCGATGCGCCACTTGTTCTGGCAAAGATTGAAGGCGACGACGAACAGGCCGCCGGCCATGCCGCCGGTGATGAAGGCGCCGATGGGGTGCATGATGTCGGAACCGGCGCACACCGCCACCAGACCGGCCAGGGCGCCGTTATGGACGAAACCGGGGTCGTTGCGGCCGACCAGCAGGCTCGACAGGATGCCGCCCACCATGGCCAGCAGCGAGTTCATGGCGACCAGACCGGAAATGTTGTCCATGGTCTGGGCGCTCATGACGTTGAAGCCGAACCAGCCGGCGCACAAAATCCACGAGCCCAGCGCCAGGAACGGAATGTTCGACGGCGGAATGGCGATGACGTGGCCGTCCTTGCGATAGCGGCCACGGCGGGCGCCCAGCATCAGCACGGCGCCCAGCGCGACCCAGCCGCCCACCGCATGCACCACCACCGAACCGGCGAAGTCACGGAAGGGGAAGCCGAAGATCGCCTTCATGGCGTCCTGGAAGCCGAAGCGGGTGCCCCACACCATGCCTTCGAAGGTGGGATAGACCAGGGCCACCAGGATGGACGTCGCCAGCAGCTGCGGCCAGAACTTGGCGCGCTCGGCGATGCCGCCCGAGATGATGGCGGGGATGGCGGCGGCGAAGGTGGCCAGGAAGAAGAACTTGACCAGATCGTAGCCGCTGGCGGCGAACGTGCTGCCTTCCGCCTTGCCGACCAGGGTGGCGGCGGGACCGAAGAAGTTGATGCCATAGGCCACGGCGTAGCCGACGAAGAAGTAGGCGGTGGTCGACACGGCGAAGTCGGTGATGATCTTCACCAAGGCGTTGACCTGGTTTTTCTTGCGGACGGTGCCTACTTCCAAAAACGCGAAGCCGGCATGCATTGCCAGCACCATGACCGCGCCCAAAAGGACGAACAGTACATCCACCCCAATCTTCATCGATTCCATTGTAGCCCTCGATTGAACCCGCTTCCGCGCATGGCGGCGTTCGCCCGCGCTATCAAACCCCATGCCAAATGGCATGGGAGGTGGAAAAACGTTGTTTTTCATATGGTTGGTTCTGTGCTGCTTTTTCGCGCATGGGTGCGGTGCTCATGATTTGAACCCAAAACGGCGGCAAGTGCCCTGAAACTAGGCAATGTCGCGCTGCGCGTCCAATGGCTGTCGCTGGTACGTCTACAAAATAAGCAGAAATCATTACTGTCTTGTTTTTAGGCAGGCGCTGCCGGGCGCAAAACTGGCACGCCTCCTGCAACGCTTCAGGCAGGTCACAGCGGACCCGGGGCGGAAATCCTGGAGTTACCGCCCAAGCACACGGAGAAAATTGCCATGTCCGGGGAAAAGATTGCCGTGCTGTACGGAAACAACTCGATGGACATCAAGATGCAGGCCGCACGGCTGATGTCCGAGGCGCTGAGCCGTCCGGGCGATGCCGATTCTTTGATCTCGATGGCGATCCAGCTGTTCGATCGCGCCAATGCCGTGCAGGAGCGCCGGGCCTGAAGCGGCCCGGACGTCCTTGACGCGCCTCAAAGCCCGTCGGCTGCCGCCTTCAGGATTTCGGCACTGCGCCTCAGCGCCGCCCTTTCGTCCGCATCCAATGCGGGCCACAGGGCGTCGCCGGCGCCGCCGGCACCGATGACGCGCGGCAGCGACAACGCCACGTCGGGCACGCCTTCCACTTCCGGGATCAGGGTGGAAACGGTCAGTACCGCCCGTTCGTTGGCCGCGATAGCCTGAACGATGCGGGCGATGCCGCCGCCGATGCCGAACCAGGTGGCGCCTTTGCCGGCGATGATTTTATAGGCGGCGCCGCGAACCCCCTGGTCGATGGTCTGGCGGTCGGCGTCGGTCAGCGGCCTGCCGTGCTGTCGCGCCAGATCCTCGACGGTGATGGCGCCGACCGAGGCGCTGGACCAGCACAACACTTCCGAATCGCCATGTTCGCCCAGCACCCAGGCATGGACCGATTTGGGGCTGATCCCCAAAAATTCCCCCAACAGGGCGCGGTAGCGCGCGGTATCCAGGATGGTGCCCGAGCCGATCACCCGCCCCGGCGGCAAGCCCGACAGCCGGGTGGTGATGGCGGTCATCACGTCCACCGGGTTGGTGGCGACCAGCAGCACGGCATTGGGCGCGGCGGCCAGGATGCGGGGCACGATGTCGGCGAACACCGCCTGATTGCGGCTCAGCAATTCCAGCCGGGTTTCGCCCGGCTTCTGGCTGACGCCCGCCGACAGCACCACCACGCCCGACCCGGCAATGTCTTCCCAGTCCCCGGCAATGATGCGCGCGGGATAGGCAAAAGGCGTCGCGTGCAGGATGTCTTGGGCCTGTGCTTCGGCCAGGGCGCGGTTGCGATCGACCAGCACCACCTCGGACGCGGCCCCGCGCATGACCATGGCGAAAGCAGCGGAGGCGCCGACCATTCCGGCGCCGACAACGGTCACCTTCATCCCGATCTCCTGCGAAACGTGGAGTGCTCGGTTGAAAAGGTAGAGAGTGTTGGGAATTTGTGCCAGGGGCAAACGCCACACCCGGCGAGGGAAAGTGGCGCGAGTGACGGGGCTCGAACCCGCGACCTCCGGCGTGACAGGCCGGCGCTCTGACCAACTGAGCTACACCCGCTCCGGTGTGAGGGCCGGGGATATAGCAGTCTCTTTCGGACCGCGCAAGCGGTGTTTTTTCGCCAGCCGCTATTTCTGTCGATGCGGTGATGTTTGCGGCTATAATCGCGGCCACTCAAGCCGGGAGCCGCGGATGGCCGAGATCGTGAACCTCAATCGCTGGCGCAAGGCCAAGGCCAAGGGGGAAAAGGCCCGACAGGCCGAGATCAATCGGGCAGCCTTCGGCCGCACCAAGGGCGAAAAGAACGCCGCGCGCAAACAGGCCGACCAGCAGTCCAAGGATCTGGACGGCAAGAAGATCGAGGACGATTAAGCCTTCCAGAATTTGCGCCGTCCCCGTAGCGTCGCCCACGACCTCTGGGCCTTGGCCGCCAGTTCGGGGCGGCGGGCTTCGTGCCATCCGCCCACCAATCCCGACGCCCACGCGGCATGGCCAAGATCATGGGCGGTGGCCAGCCTGGGCGCGGCGACGGCGATGTCGTTGATCTGGCCTAAGCAATCCTGCAGCCGGGACAGAACCTTGAGATAGTCCTTCGCCTCGCCCTTGCCGAACAGGGGAACGAAGAATTCCGCCGCATAGCGCAACTGCTTGCTGAGGATGCGGGTGCGGTGCAGGGCAGGGGGGCTGAGCTTGTGCAGTTTCTTGCCGCCGGCCTTCCGCAGCTTGCGGGCCAGGCGGCTTAGAACCTGGCGGGCGAAGGGGCGAACCGGCTGGCCGCCCAGCTGCGCCCCGGGCAGGCTGGGGTCGGTGCACCAGTCGCCGGCTTCCACCCAGGCCCCCAGGTCAAGCAGCAGCAGGGTGAAGCGGGGATCGTCCACTGCCGCCTGGGCGGCTTGCAGCTCTTGATCCCGCTGCGCCCGCCACAATTGCCGTAGATCCTGCATGCCCGGTTGGTCACCATATCGGGTCGCCACCGGATCGATGATCTCGGTCAGGAACACTTCGGCATCGCGCGCCGGCCCCAGTCGGCCCAGCAGCCAGCGGATCTCCTCGCCAATGGCGGCCAGTTGCGGCCCGGCCACCAGCGGCCTGAAAATTTTCAGCGCCGAGCGCAGTCGCCGCAACGCCACCCGCATCTGATGAACGGCCTCGGCGTCCCCGTGGTCCAGCAACACGCCTTGGTTGGCCAGCAAATGGTGAAGGCAGTTGCGGGCGATGGAACGGAAGGCCTCGGCGATGGTGGCGTCGTCGTCCATATCCGTGCCACTGGCCCTGGCGGCGCAGGGCGGTCGTCCGGCGGCCAGATCGTGGCCTCGGTCGGATTTCGATCGCGCCATCAGGCGCACCGGCATGGCGCCGGCAATCTGCCGGGCCAGGGTGAACAGGTGGTCGGGTGTGCCCTGCTTCAGTTCCAGCTCGATCTCGCACACCGCTTCCGTTCGCTCGCCGGCACGGATTTCGCCCCGATCCACCGCCATTTCCACCTGCCAGCCGCCGCCGTGCAGATGGTGCAGCGTGCGGCGGATGTCGGTGGCGAAACAGGGGGCCAGCGCATCAACGACATTCTTGTCGCGCAGCAGGTCCAGCCCGGTGTCGCCAAGGCGGTCGCGGTCCAGGGCAGGGCTGGGAACGGCGCACTCCCATTCGCGCCGCGCGAACAGTCCCGAGGCGCGGCTGCCGGTGGTCTTGACCGTTTGCACCAAGCCGCCCGAGCTTTGCCGCAGCCGCACGGTGACGCCGGCCTCGGCCAAGGCAAGGCCCGGGGTGTCGTAATAGACCGATTGCAGCGTCTTGGTGGCCGGACGGCCGACGCGGTGGGCCTTCAGCGCGGCCAGCCGGGACAGCCGAGCGACGTCGCCGGGGGCCACCGCCAATTTCAGCTCGATCTCACTGCCGTCCATGATGCCTCTCCGCGATGGGCGACGGCATTTATATCACCGTGGCCTCAACTGTTGAATTGGTTGGCCCTTTAAGAAAGTGTGAACCTCCCGGGCGGCATGCTTGCACGCTACGCCCGATATGGCCTTGCGGCCGTGGCCGGTGTATCAGAAACCGTGGCCCGGCGGCGGGCAGGCAGATTTGGGGGGCAGGATGAGGACCGTTTCTCGTCTCGGAAGCATGGCGGTGGCGGCTGTCGCGGTGATGGCGATGGCAGGCTGCGGTGCCGCGCTGGACCCTCGCGGCACCCAGGACACCGTCAACGGCATGGTGAATGCCGGGGCCACCGATGCGGCCACCGCGGCGCTGAGCCGTGGCGACTTCCCCGCCGCCGAGCGTCATGCCATTGCCGCGTTGCGCTATAACCCCAAGGACCCGGTGGCGTTGCTGGATGCGGGCCTAGCCTACCAAGGCATGGGGCAGTACGACCTGGCCCGTCAATATTATGAAGTCATCATCACCAACCAGGTGCCGGGAACGATCATGGCTCCCGGCGATGGCGGCGTGGTGATGCCGCGTTCGGTCATCGAGGTGGCGCGCGCCAATATGGCCGCCATCGACAAGATCACCGGCCGGGCCATCCCGCGCAGCGTTCAGGAATCCGGCCGCCCGCCGGGGATCTCGGCCGTGGGCGCGCCGCCGCTGCCCTCCATGGTGCCGCTGGCGGCGCCGGGGCGGCCGATGGTGTCGGCCAGCCAGCTCGAGCCCATATCCGCGCCCGCCTCCGCCCAGCCCGGCCGGGTGTCGGATGCCGAGGCTAATGTGGCCGGTCGTTTCCGCATTCTGAAGCGGCTGATGGACGAGGGGCTGATCACGCCCGACGAATACAACCGCCGACGCGCCGCCAATGCCGGCGCCTTGCTGCCGTTCACCCAAACGCCGCCGTCGGCCGGGCTGGAACGGCCCATTCCCGGCGACGACGCGGTGGCGCGGCGGCTGCGCGATCTGGCCGTGGCGCTGGAGCACCGCGAAATGAGCGCGGCCGAGCAGGCCGGCGAGCGCACCACCATTCTTGACGCGCTGTTGCCGGACAAGCCGCGCCGGTTCAACAATCCGCCGCTGCCTCCTCGCGACATGATCGAAGCGGGGCAGGCGGTGGGCCGGGCCGAGCGCCTGCGCGCCGCCGGGCTGGTTTCCGAGGCCGAGGTGCGCGCCGAGCGCGACGCCATCG
>DATGXU010000631.1:0-2495 GCA_035298685.1 Magnetospirillum sp.
GAAGCGCCCCTTGGCCGCCGCCGCCCCCGCCGCTTCGGCCCGCGCGACCTCCAGATCGGCCAGGGCGCGGACCAGCGCCAACCGACGGCGACGCTCGGCCTGCATGGACATCACCGCCCAGACCAGCAGCACCGAGATCACGCCGCCCGCGCCCAGGATGAACTTGGATCGCCGGCTCGAGATCTCGTCATCCAGGCCGGGCGTGGATTGGACACGAAGGATCCACTGCCGGCCGAACATGTCCACGTGCGTTTCGCTGGCATAGCGCCCGGCCTTGCACTCGGCATTGGCGAACAGCAGGCCGCCGGACTCCGCGCCGCCGTCGTAGATCTGAAAGCAAATATGACCCAGCCGCGCCCCCAGAACGCCGCGCACCAGGTCGCCCATGCGCAACGGACTGTAGACGAACCCCAGAAGGGCCGCCTGCGGCCCGCTCCGTTCGAGCACATGGGCATCATAGTAGGGCAGATACAGCAGAACGCCCGGCTGTTCGTCGCCTTCGGCTTCCTGCACCAGAACCACCTTACCGGTCAGGGTTGGCTGGCCGGTAGCGCGGGCCCTGGCCATGGCGGCATGCCGTACCGGCTCGGAAAACATGTCGTAACCGAAAGCGCGCAGATTGCGGCCCGAGAACGGCTCGATGAAGACGATGGGAAAGGCCTCGTCCCGGACACCCTGGGGGCGGATGGCATAATCGGGGAACCCTTCGGCGCGAATTTCGCGCTCGTGGGCGCTCCATTGCTGGCGTTTCACCCGTATGGCATAGCCGACACCTTGCGTGCCGGGATAGCGGTGCGCCAAATCCAGCCGGACGATGAAACGCTTCCATTCCTGGCGCGTCACCTCGTCGCTGGCCTCCAGCAAGGCCGAACCGCTGAGCAGTAGCTGGTTGTAGCCGTCCATGCGGTCGCGTAATTCGTTCACCGCCTCGTCGGCAATCTGGTGAAAGCGGATGCTTTCCAGCGTCTCGGCCTGCTGCGCCGTCCATCTCCAGGCCGCCAGAGTGGCCGCCAGCGTCAACGCCAGGATCACGAATGCCTGAAGAAACTGCTTCCACAGGCTAATCATCGGCTGCACCGCAGGCCCCCCTCTGTCGAGGAACACGAAGCTTTTTCAGGCGAAGCACGCAACACCACCTTTCAGCAACTGAAGACAGATGTCCACCGGCACGGACAGAAAGGCGAGACGCGAATGCCCCGCAGACGATGTGCAAATACTTGCTTGCACATGCAACTATATCGGCGGACGACTGCGCCGTTGCGACATCTTTAAGCAATAAGTATATAACCATGGTTTTACGGCAGGAGAGCGAAACCTTTGCTCGGCCCTGCCTGCGTGGCCCCAACCACAACCGATCCTGAAAGCGTTCAGCATGCGAGCATCCGATATCCGCTTCGGCTTCCGTCTCATGGCGATCACCCTGGTGGCGACGATCGGCTTGGCTTCGTTCGGAGCCTTCTCGCTGAACACGCTTTACGACCAACTGGTCGCGGAAAAAAAGGAAAAGACCAAGGAACACGTGGAGGTGGCCGCCTCGATCGTGAACGGCATGGTCCGCGACGCGGCGTCGGGAACCATCACCCAGGCCGAGGCGAAGACCAAGGCCATGGAAGCGTTGCGGTCGGCGCGTTACGCCGGCGTGCAGTATTTCTGGATCAACGACATGGATGGAAGGATGCTGATGCATCCGACCAATCCAAAACTGGTGGACACCTCGGTACTGACGCTGAAAAGCGCGGCGGGACAACCCATTTTCACCGACATGATCGAGGTAGTGCGAAAGAGCGGCGGCGGCTTCTACCAATACCTTTGGCAATTGCCCAGCGAGGACAGGCCGCGCCCCAAGATTTCCTATGTGGTCGGCGTCCCCGAATGGAATTGGGTGATCGGCACCGGCGTGTACATGGACGACATCGACGCCCTGTTCCGGGAGCAGGCGTTGCGGTTGGGCGGCATCGGCGTGATGGTGCTGCTGCTCATCGTCGGCCTGTCGGCGGCCATTACCCGTGGCGTCGTCCACCCCATCGCCGCCATCGTCGAGGAAATGCGCCAGTTGGCCCAGGGTAAGCACGACACCCCCGATTACGGCATCGACCGCCGCGACGAGATCGGCGACATCGCCCGCTCGGTCCAGGTGTTCAAGCGCAACCTGGTCGAGAAGACGCGGCTGGAAAGCGAAAGCGAGACGGTGAAGCGCGAGGCCGAAAGCCTGCGCCGCGCCGAAATGTCGCGCATGGCCAACGAATTCCAGGCCAGCGTCGGCCAGGTGGTGGACACCGTCGCCGCCTCGTCGGACGCCATGGAAAACACCGCCGAGACCATGGCGGCCCTGGCCGGACAGGTCCGCGCCCAGGCCGACGCCGTCGCCGCCGCGTCCGAGCAGGCCGCCGCCAACGTCGAGACCGTCGCCGCCGCCACCGAGGAACTCTCCGGCTCGGTGACCGAAATCGGCCGGCAGGTCGAGGAATCGGCCCGAATCGCCCGCAACGCGGTGG
>DATGXU010000632.1:0-5401 GCA_035298685.1 Magnetospirillum sp.
GTTCAAGGTGCGCATCGCCCAGCCTGGCGACATTCCGGAACCGGGGGTGGTGCATGTTCCTCCCGCCGACCGCCACCTGGCCATCGAAGACGGCAAGCTGGTGTTGGACGATTCGCCGCCGCTGTGCAGCCAGAAACCATCGGGGTCGGTGCTGTTGTCCTCCATCGCCAGAAGCATGGGGCGCCGCGCCATCGGCGTGGTGCTGACCGGCATGGGCAGCGACGGTGCCGAAGGTTTGGCCGATCTTCACCAGGCGGGCGGCCACACCATTGCCGAGCATGAAAGCACCTGCGTGGTCTACGGCATGCCGGCGGCCGCGGCAAAGCTGGGTGCGGTCAAGGAAATGCTGCCGCTGCCGGATATTGCTCCTCGTCTCATCCAGTTGGCCGGAGGCAAGTGATGGCGGACACGGCTGAGTTCCTGATCCTGATCGTCGAGGATTCCGCCACCCAGGCGTTGAAGCTTCAGCACGTTCTGGAAAGCGAAGGCTTTCGCACCGTCTGCGCGTTCTCGGCCGAGGAGGCGCTGGAAGAGCTGAACCGCTCGCTGCCCAACCTGATGATCGTCGATTATCATCTGCCGGGCATCCAGGGCGACGAGTTCTGCCGTCAGATACACATGGACCTGACCACCCGGTCCATTCCCATCCTGATGCTGACGGCCGACGAGACCCAGGCCACCGAACTGCACGGCCTGGAATCGGGCGCCGACGACTTCGTGTCCAAGTCCGAGGACGTGGGCATCCTGTTGCTCAGGGTTCACAATCTGCTGCGCAAGTCGCGTCAGGACTACACCGTGCTGGACGTGGCGCGCTCGCTGTTCCGCCGCGCCCGCGTGCTGATCATCGACGACAGCAGCACCTATCGCGAGACTCTGGCGCAGGAACTGCGCGAGGAAGGCTGCGAGGTGGTGCAGGTCACCAGCGGCCCCGAGGGACTGCGGCGGCTGGCGGAAAGCGATTATGACTGCGTCATGGTCGACATGGTCATGCCCGAAATGGACGGCGTCGCCGTCTGCAAGGAACTGTCGGCCCGGCGCAGCGACAACGACGCGCCGCTGGTCGTGCTGATGCTGTCCGCCTATGAAAACAAGGAGAATGTGACCCGCGCGCTGGAAGCGGGCGCCGACGACTTCATCGGCAAATCCACCGAGATGAGCGTGCTGCGCGCCCGCCTGCGCGCCCTGCTGCGCCGTAAGTTCCTGCTGGAGCAGAACCAGCGCATCATCGAGGAATTCCGCCTGCGGGAAATGGAAGCCCTGCGCGCGAAGGCCGAGAAAGAGGCCGCCGAGGCCCGCGCCGCCCTGGCCGAAGGGCTGGAGCGCGCCAACCGCGAGCTTGAGGAAGCCAACGCCAAGCTGCGGGAAACCCAAGTTCACCTGATCCAGTCGGAAAAGATGGCGTCGTTGGGTCAATTGGTCGCCGGTATCGCCCACGAGATCAACAACCCGCTGTCATTCGCGCTGTCCAACGTCTTCACCATCGAGGCGTGGCTGCGCGACGTGCTGGCCGACACCTGCGACTGCCTGGTACCCGAAGTGCGCGCAAGGTTGGAAAAGGCGCGTGCCCGCGTGGTCGATTCCGGTCAGGGGTTGGAACGCGTGCGTGAGCTTGTGGTCAAGCTGCGAACGTTCTCGCGCCTGGACGAAGGCGAATTCAAGACCATCGATGTTCGCGAGGCCATCGATTCGGTTCTGTTGTTCCTTCGGCACAAGATCGCGGACCGGATCGAGGTCGTGCGGGAATTCGGCCCCCAGGCCGATCTGGGGTGCTTCGCCGGGCAGCTCAATCAGGTGCTGATGAACATCATCGCCAATGCGGTGGACGCCATTGCCGACAGGGGCACCATCACCATCGGCACCGGAGTCGAGGACAAGATGTTCGTCATTTCCGTCCGCGACAGCGGCTGCGGTATTCCAAAGGAAAACGTCGAGCGCATCTTCGATCCGTTCTTCACCACCAAGCCGGTGGGACAGGGAACCGGCCTTGGTTTGGCGATTTCGTACAAGATCGTTCAGGCCCATCAGGGCCGTATCGAGGCACGCAGCGAAGTGGGGCAGGGGACCGAGGTGCGCGTGCTGATTCCGCTCGGGCTGAAAGCCTGAAGGCCAATTGGGGGACTATCATGGCCATTAAGCCCGGTAAGGAAAATGTGCTGATCGTCGACGACGAGCCGCAGATTCTGACCGCCATCACCGATCTGCTCGAGGACGAGTTCGCCGTGTGGACCGCCAGCGACGGCGAGACCGCGCTGAAGATCCTGGAATTGCAGGAAATGTCGGTGATCCTGTCGGATCAGCGCATGCCCGGCATGTCGGGGGCGGAGTTCCTGGGCGCCGCGCGCGAGGTGTCGGACGCCACCCGCGTGCTGGTGACCGGCTATTCCGATCTGGACGCCCTGGTCAAGGCGGTGAACCTTGGCCAGATCCACGCCTATCTTTCCAAGCCGTGGAATCCGCTGGAACTGAAGGTGGTGGTGCGCACCGCCGCCGACCGGTGGCGGCTGGGGCGCACCTTGGAACACGAACGCAGCCTGCTGCGCTCGCTGATGGAAAACGTTCCCGACGCCATTTTCTTCAAGGATCGCACCCTGCATTACACCCGGGTCAATCCGGCGCAGGCGGCCATGCTGGGCGTGGCGGGGTCGCATGAGGTGGTCGGGCACATGCTGGGTGATCTGGTGCCGCACGAACGCGCTTCGTTGGTCGAGGAGCAGGAACGCGACATTCTCGAACGTGGCGTTCCAGTGGTCGATCGCGTCGAACCCGTCATCGACGCCCAGGGTAGCGTCAGCTGGCACTCCATCACCAAGGTGCCGATTCGGGACCATGACCGGGTAGTCGGGTTGGTGGGCATTGCCCGCGACGTTACCAAGCGTAAGCAGGCCGAGGATTACCTGAGGCGAGCCCACGAGGAACTGCAGAAGGCGGTGGAAGAGCGGACCCGCTGGCTGCGGCAGGAAATCCGCCGCCGTTCTCTGGCCGAGGATCAGGCGCGGGCGGCCAAGGATACCGCCGAGGCGGCCAGCCGGGCCAAAACCATCTTTCTGGCCAATATGAGCCACGAACTGCGCACGCCGCTGAACGCCATCATCGGCTTTTCCGAATTGGCCGAAACGCAGATGAACGAGCGCGAGTTGGAACGTTTCGGCGGCTATCTGTCGAACGTCACCGAATCGGCCCATCATCTATTGCGGGTCATCAACGACATTCTGGACGTGTCGCGTATCGAAGTGGGGAAGGTGACCCTGCGCGAAGGGGAAATCGACTTGGCCGATTCCATCGAGTCGGCCATGCGTCTGGCCGGGCATGTGGCCGGCGCCAAGAACCAGACATTGGCCCTGCGCATCGCCGATCGCTTCCCCCACCTGCACGCCGACGAGCGGCTGCTGAAACAGACCCTGCTGAACATCATCTCGAACGCCACCAAGTTCACGCCCGAAGGCGGCCATGTTGCGGTCAGCGCCGACGTGATCGACGGGGCGATTACGGTGGTGGTCGAGGATGACGGAGTCGGCATTGCCCCCCAAGACCTGCCGCTGGTCCTGCAACCCTTCGGTCAGGTGGAAAACACCCTGACCCCCAAGCACGAAGGCACCGGCCTGGGCTTGCCGTTGGCCAAGGGGTTCATGGAACTGCACGGCGGTACGCTGGAACTGGAGTCCGAAGTGGGCAAGGGCACCAAGGTCACCCTTCGCTTCCCGGCGGATCGGACGGTGAAATAGAAAATCCCCCACCTGCGGGGCAGGTGGGGGATCGGTCGTCTCATACCGCCCGGCCGAGGTGCCGGCGGCCGCTCAGCTCACCACCACCTGATCCTTTGACCAGCGGCGGGCCAGCGAGCTGGGAAGGCGGCACCATTCCTCGAACCGGCGGCGGGCGTCGGCCTCGGCGTTCTTGCGGCTGATGCGGCCGACATAGGTGATGCTCATTTCCGCCGGGCCGTCATTGACCACGCCGGTGGTGGAAAAGGCGAAGCGAAGGGGGGCGCTCATGGGCATGGGGGCCTCCGATGGCTGAGAGTCAGTATTGACGCAGCAGGCCGATGAGACGGCCCTGCACCTTGACGCGATCCGGCGGGAAAATCCGGGTTTCGTATTTCTTGTTGGCGGGCTCCAGCGCAATCGAGGCGCCCTTGCGGCGCAGGCGCTTCAGCGTCACCTCCAGGTCGTCCACCATGGCGACGACGATGGTGCCGGCATCGGCGGTGTCGCAACGGCGGATGACGACGGTGTCGCCATCAAGGATGCCGGCGTCGATCATGGAATCGCCTTCGACCGACAGCGCGTAATGCTCGCCCGAGCCCAGCATGGAAGCGGGCACCTCAATGGTCGAGGAATGATCGCGCAGCGCCTCGATGGGGGTGCCGGCGGCGATCTTGCCATAAAGCGGCAGGCTGACCGCATCGGCGTTGGATGCCACCTGGGCGGCGCCCGGCAGGCCGGCGAAATTTCCCTGGATGACCGTGGGCGAGAACTTGGCGGACGGGGCCGGCAACTGGTCGATGTTCTCGGGCAGCTTCACCACCTCGAGCGCGCGGGCGCGGTGGGCAAGGCGGCGGATGAATCCACGTTCCTCAAGGCCGGTGATGAGGCGGTGGATGCCCGATTTCGACTTCAGGTCCAGGGCGTCCTTCATCTCGTCGAAGGACGGCGAGATGCCGGTTGCGCGCAGGCGCTGGTCGATGAACATCAGCAGTTCGTACTGCTTGCGGGTCAGCATGTGGGCAACTCCCCCGGCCAGGTCCAGAAAGTGGAACAAAGATGAAACCGTTGTCCACGTTCTATTCCTGTTCCTTTTTCCCGTCAAGCGTATTTGTGGGTGCTTAAAAACCGTCGGGCAAAGGGATGACGGTGACCGGATCGCCGGCCTTGGCCTCGGGGGCATGCGGGGGGCGGATGATCAGGGCGTCGGCGGCGGCCAGGCCGGACACCACCGCCGAATCCTGGCGGCCGTGCGGTGTGGCGACCAGCGTTCCGGCAGCGTCGCGGTGGAGGTTGCCACGCATGTATTCCTGGCGGGCGTCGTTGGCGCGCACCCCTTCGCCCAGCACCGCCGGCATGGTGGGCAGCGCGCCGCCCAGGCCCTGCAGCGCCCGCAGCATGGGGGCGAGGAAGACATAGGCGCAGACCATGGCCGACACCGGATTGCCTGGCAGGCCCAGCACGGGCACGTTCCTTAGCGCGCCGAACATCAGCGGCTTGCCCGGCCGCATGGCGATCTTCCAGAAATCCAGCTTCAGGCCGTGTTCTGACAGCACGTCCTGAACCAGATCGTAATCGCCCACCGAGGCGCCACCCGAGGTCACCAGCAGATCGCAGCCGCCGGCCGCCGCCACCATGGCCGACAGCGACTCGCGGCTGTCGCGGGCGATGCCCAACTGCACCGGCTCGCCGCCCAAGGC
>DATGXU010000633.1:0-2119 GCA_035298685.1 Magnetospirillum sp.
CCACCGCCGCCGCCGGTCAGGCCGCTGGCCGCCATCTGTGCCAACTGGACCTGCTGGAAGGCGGACAGCTTGCCCGCCTCGCGTCCGAACAGCAGCCGGGCCAGCACTTCGTCCTGGGGCAGGGGCGGGGTGGAGGTGAAGGCGATCTCGGGGGCCTTGGCGGTGCCGGTGACCTCGACCTGCGCGGTGATGTCGGCGGCGCTGGCCTCGGCGGTGACCGCCAGCGACGGATCGATGGTGTCGCCGCCCTGGAACGTAACGGTGCTGTCGGGGGTCAGCTTGAACACCTTGCCCAGGGCATCCAATTGCCCGCGCGCCGCCGTCAGCTGTCCGGTCAGGCTGGGCGCCGCCGTGGTGCCGCCCACGTTCACCTGTCCCTGCCATTCGCTGTCCAGCCCCCGGCCGCGCACGAAGGCGTGTTCCACCTCCACCGCCACGGCCAGCGCCAGTTCGAGCGGCGGCTGGCCGGGGGCGTCCGGTTTCGCCTTGGCGTCGTTCGAGGCGCCGGGGCGGTTGATCTCGATCACCTCCAGGCTGACCGGGCCGCCGCCCCGGATGTGGCCCACATCCACCTCGGCGCGCGGCACCGCCAGGCGCCCCTCCAGCCGCCCGTCGGTGCCGGTGCCCGTCAGCCGTAAGGTGCCGCTGGTGGTGCCTTCCACGTCGGCGCGACGTAGCGCGGTGAAACGGTCCAGGGCGATGTCGGCGCCATAGGCACCGTCCAATCCGGCACCGCCCTGCAGGCGAATGGTGCCCTTGGCGGTGTCGTTGCCGTCGGCGCTTAGGCGGATGCGGTCGCCATCCAGCACGGCAACCGCATGCAGTGGGCTGATGACGGTGCCCGAATCCAGGTTTTCATAGCGGCCATTGGTCAGCTCGGCACGGCCGTTGACGCGGGGCGCGGCCATGGTGCCGCTGATGGTGGCGGCGGCGTCCAGCCGCCCGGCGAACACGTGCCCGGCCATGGGCAGCGCGTCGGTCAGCTTGCCGGCATCGCCCCTGGCGCGAACCTTGCCGTCGATGGCGCCGTCGCCCGGCAACGGCAGGCTGGCTTCCGCCTCGGCGCGCACCGATGCGCCATCCGTCACCTCGGCCCGCCCGCGCAGGCGGCGGTCGCTCCAGCTTCCGTCCAGGCGGGCGGTCAGCTTGCCCAGGCCCGCCTGCGTCGCGCCGGCCAGTCCGATTTCGTGGCCGGTCAGGGCGAAGCGGATGCGCGGCGCCGCCAGCGGGCCGTCGGCGTTGACGGTGCCGTTGACCACGCCCGGCGTGTCCGCGTGGACAATACTTAGCGGCAAGGCGGCCAGACGGGCCTGGGCCGTCACTTGCTGGCCGTTCAGTTGCGCGGAAATGATGGTTTGCCCGCTGCCAACCGCCACGGTGGCGGGCGGCAGGGTTACGGTGTTGCCTCGCCAACTCACCAATGCCGGGTCGAGCAGGCGTACCGGCGTGCCTTCGGCGCTTAGGTCCAGCGTCTCGATGGTCACCCGCCCCGCCTGGCCGGACGCGACCGCCTCGACATTTCCCAAGCCGAATCCGGCTACCACCACCTCGCCGCCGTGCAAGGTCAGCCGCACCGATTGCCCCCGGGCCGGGTCGAGCACCGCGTCGGCCTCGACCCGGCCGGAAAGAGGGAAGCCGACCACCCTTTCCCATTGCTGCAATTGAGGGATCGAGCCGGTCAGCCGACCCTTTGCCCCATGGGCGATCTCCACGTCGCCGGCGATCAACGACTGCCCCGACTCGACGCGCAGATCGTTCAGTTGGATGCCCGCGCCCCGGTCCAGCCGGGTGCTGGCGCTCAGTGGGGTGCCGGCGATGTCGAAGGCGCCGCTAAGGTGGCCGCGCGGCCTTACCGGGTCGGGCAGGTCGAACGCCACCGTGCCACTGGCGGGCGGGATACCGGCGGTGGCGACGCCGTCCAACCGGGCGACGCCGCTGGCGCGGGGCGTCGCCGGCCGGCCGGTCACATGGGCGAATGCCTGGGCTTCGCCGGCCAAATCGTCGGCCAGTACCGACACCTGGGGCAAAGCCAGCCGTGCCCACAAATCCAGGCGCGGCGCCACGCCGCCCTGCAGCCACAGGGTACTTCGCGCGCCATCCAGGCGGGATGGTGCCAGCC
>DATGXU010000634.1:0-7452 GCA_035298685.1 Magnetospirillum sp.
CGGCCAGCACCTGCGCCTCGCGCCGCCGGACCAGCCGGTCGGGGGACAGCACCGGAACCGCGCCCTCGGGCGCCGCATGCATGGCGACCACGCAATCGTCGAAACTGACGTCGGCGGGGGCCGCCTCGGCCGCGTCGGCCTCGACCACCGCCAGCGCACGCTCGGCCAGCAGCGCCCACGGCCCATCCCGCCCGTTGATCACCAAAAGCGTGCGGAACAGCCCGGCGGCGGGTGGCGGCAGCCCCAGCAGACGGTCGGGGCGCACCACCGGCACCACCCGTCCCCGCAGGTTGAACAGCCCGGCAAGCACGGTGGGCATTTCGGGCGGGCTTTCCAGCGCCGGCTCAAGCACCAGTTCGGCCACGGCATCGGCGGGAAACGCCAAACGCCGGCCCGAAACGGCGAACATCACAAGCTGTTGGGAAAACGGCTGCACCATGCGGAACCCTGGACCTCGCACCGCTGACAACAGGACGTGCCCAGACTTGTTCCCCCAGAAGCCCAGCCATGCGCACAAGGGCAGGCCGCCAAGGGGGTAACCGGCCTATGATAGACGTGTCGGCCACCATCCGAAGGAGGATGACCATGCGCCGCCTCATCCTGTCTGCCACCGCCGCCATCATCGTGCTTGCCGCCGCCCTGCCGGCGCAGGGCGACGACGAGACCCCTTACGCCCCCAATCTGGCCATGGCCCTGCGGGGCGGCCCGTGGGTGACCGACGTCAAGGGGGCCGACACCGCGCCCGCCTATGGCGCCGAGCTTTCCGTGGATGATCCGCTGATCGTGCCGGTGATCGGCAAGGTGCGCCACATGGTGTCGTACACCCATGCCGACCACGACGGCCTGGAACTGAACAGCGTGGAATGGAACGCCCACTGGTTGTTCCAGACCCACCGCAATTTCTGGCTGGGAGCCGGGCCGGGCGTCGGCTATCTGTGGGCCGACGGCCGCAATGTGGACGACAGTCCGGCGGCGCAGTTCGGCATGTCCGCCACCTACATGGAAGGCCATGCCCTGATCGGCTTTGAAAGCCGCTATCAATGGACCGCCGGCGATTCGGCCAACAACTGGCTGAACGTGGTGAAGGTGGGCTACCGGTTCTGAGCCGCTACGCCTTTTCGGCGCCTTCGGCGGCGAGTTCCTCGTCCTCGATACGGCGCCCGCCGGCCAGCAGGAAGACCAGCCCGCCCGGCAGCGCCGTCACCATGGTGACCACGCCGAACAGGATGGACAGAACCAGGGTCGAGGAACTGGGCACGCCGACGAAGGCGAAGGCGGTGACCATGGCGGTTTCGCGCACGCCCCAGCCGGCGATGGAAATGGGCAGGGTCATCAGCAGGATGACCGGCGGCACCAGCACCAGGCAATCCAGCACGTCGATCTCGAGGTCCAGGCCGACCGCCAGCGCATAGACCACCAGCGACAGGTTGACGTGGCCGATCAGCGCCACCACCGTGGTGCCCAGGCTGAAGCCGGGATGGAAGAACAGCTTGCGGGTATCCGCCGCCAGCAGCGCCAGCCCGCGCACCACCCGCCAGCGGTGCAGGGATTGCGGCAGCCGGTCCAGGCAGGCCAGGGCCAGGATGCCCAGCACGCACACCGCCAGCAGCATGGGGAAAATCCAGGCTCCGGGCAGATTGGGCAGGCGTAGCATCAGCAGCGGCTGGGTCAGGCAGACCAGCAGCACCAGCGCGAACACGGTGACGGCACGCTCCAGCGCCACCGAATTGACGGCGGTGGCCAGCGACAGTCCCTGGCGTCGGGCGAACCACATGCGCACGGCGTCGCCGCCCACCGCGCCGGGCAGCACGATCGAGAAGAACACGCCGATGTAATAGACCGACAGCGTCTGCAGCCAGTGGAAGGCGGCGGACAGCGCGCGCAGCACCAGCGCCCAGCGCACCGCTCCCAGGCCGATCTGCGCCATCATCAGCACCACGGCCAGCAGGGCCATGGCGGCGTCGATGGACTTGGCCTGATTCCAGGCGGCGGCGAGATCGACCTTGGACAGCACCCAGGCGATCAGCCCGAAGGAAACGCCCCCCTTCAGGACCCACGGCAACCAACGCTTGATCATGACGTGCTTAACGGCCTCGGCTGGAACGAGCGCGCAGCATTAGCACAATTGCCGTAAGGCGGATAGCTCAGGCACGCAGCCTGACCGGCAGCCTTTTCCGCCCCCAGGTGCCGGGTTGGGCCTCGAACACCCCGGCCAGCGGGGTGCCGCAATCGGGACAGGCGCCGTCCGGGGTCAGGCGCCACGCCGTCAGTTCATGCCAGTCGCGGCCGATGAGAAGGCCCCCGCAGGCGTGGCACCAGGTTGCCCCGCCGTTCGCGTCGTGGACGTTGCCCGTGTAGACGTGCCTGATCCCCGTCGCCAAGGCGATCGATCGGGCGCGCGACAGTGTCGAGGAGGCCGTGGGGGGCAAGTCGCGCATCTTCCAGTCGGGGTGGAAAGCTGTGAAATGTAACGGCACGTCTGGGCCGAGCGACGCGGCCACCCACCGGCTGAGAGCGTCGATTTCGGCGTCGGAGTCGTTCTCGCCGGGAATGAGCAGCGTGGTGATTTCGAACCATACGGAGGTTTCGTCCTTCAGGTACTTGAGGGTGTCGAGCACGGCATCGAGATGGCCGCCGCACAGATTGCGGTAGAAATCCTCGGTGAACCCTTTCAGGTCCACGTTGGCGGCGTCCATGTGGGCGAAGAATTCGCGCCGGGCCTCGGGCGCGATATAGCCGGCGGTGACCGCCACCGTTTTCAGGCCGCGCGCGTGGCAGGCCTTGGCGGTGTCGACGGCGTATTCCAGAAAGATCACCGGATCGTTGTAGGTGAAGGCCACCGAGCGGCAGCCGGCCTTCACCGCCGCCTCGGCAATGGCGTCGGGACTGGCTTCGTCATTCAGCCGGTCGAACTCGCGCGCCTTCGAGATGTCCCAGTTCTGGCAGAACTTGCAGGTCAGGTTGCAGCCCGCCGTGCCGAACGACAGCACCGGCGTCCCCGGCAGGAAGTGGTTCAGCGGCTTCTTTTCGATGGGATCGACGCAGAACCCCGACGATCGGCCATAGGTGGTCAGCACCACCTGATCGCCGGCGCGGGCGCGCACGAAACACAGGCCCCGCTGGCCCTCGTTCAGTTTGCAGAAGCGGGGGCAGACATCGCACTGGATGCGGCCGTCGTCCAGCCGATGCCAGTACCGTCCCGGAAAATGCGAGCCCAGAACATTATCCATGACGGTCAAGGTACGCCCTCCGTCTGCCCCCTTCAATGCCGGTTTGACCATGCCTACTCCCTCGAAGGTCTCTACCCCGTTGGTGCTTTACAGAACCCGGTCGGCGGCGCTTACCTAGTCCAATGACCACCATCCCCGAGGGTTCGCTATGACCGTGCTTCGCCCCACCGCCGTGGCCGGCATGTTCTATCCGGCCCAGGCCGACGAACTGGCCCGCCAGATCGCCGACTTCCTGGCCGAAGCGCCCCGCCCCGCCGCCGACGCGCCCGTTCCCAAGGCGCTGATCGCCCCCCATGCGGGCTATGTCTATTCCGGCCCCGTGGCGGCCCGCGCCTACGCCTTGCTGGCGCCGGCCAAGGGGCGGATCACCCGCGTGGTGCTGATGGGCCCCAGCCATCGGGTCGCCTTTCGCGGCATCGCCACCAGCGGCGCCGATGCCTGGGCGACACCGCTGGGCAACGTGCCCATCGACCGCGACACGGTCGAGCGCCTGAAGTCGCTGCCCATGGTGGGCGAGTTGGACAAGGCGCACGAAGCCGAGCATTCGCTGGAGGTCCACGTTCCCTTCCTGCAGGCGGTGCTGGGCGACGTCCAGTTGGTGCCGCTGGTGGCGGGCGAGGCCCCGCGCGACGTGGTCGCCGCCGTGCTGGGCGAGGCCTGGGGCGGCCCCGAGACGTTGATCGTCATCTCGACCGACCTGTCCCACTATCTGGATTACGACGCCTGCCGCGAGGCCGACGCCGCCACCGTGGCCGCCATCGAGCATCTGGACCCCGCCGCCATCGGCAGCAATCAGGCGTGCGGGCGGGTGCCGGTGGGCGGGCTGCTGCTGGCGGCACAGCACAAGGGCATGACCATCAAGACCCTGGACGTGCGCAATTCCGGTGACACGGCGGGGCCGCGCGACCGCGTGGTCGGCTATGGTGCCTGGGCGCTGTACGAGCCCGAGGACCAGCTTTCCAGCCTTGGCCCCACCCTGCTGGAGCTGGCGTGGGGCGCCATCCGCGCCCGGCTGTCGGACCACAGGATCCCCGTGCCCGCCGAGCCGGCGGCGCTGGCCAGACCGGGGGCCTGTTTCGTCACCTTGAAGCGGAACGGCCAGTTGCGCGGCTGTATCGGCTCGCCCCAGGCGTGGCGGCCGTTGGGCGAGGACGTGGTGGACAACGCCGTCAAGGCGGCGTTCGAGGATGCGCGCTTCGCCCCGGTTTCCGCCGGCGAGGTGGACGAACTGACGCTGTCGGTATCCATCCTGACCCCGCCCGTGCCCATGCGCTTTACCAACGAAACCGACCTGTTGAGCCAGCTTCGCCCCCATGTGGACGGACTGATCATCGAGGACGGCGGCCGCCGCGCCCTGTTCCTGCCGGCGGTGTGGGACCAGTTGCCCGATCCCGCCCAATTCCTGGCCCATCTGAAACACAAGGCGGGGATGCCCATCGATCACTGGTCGCCCCATTTCCGCGCCAGCCGCTTCCAGGCGGTCGAGGTGAAGTAGACTTCCGAGCGTCCCGGGGGCTAAAGTGCCCGCCACTTTTCCCCCCGAGGCCGCCCCATGTCCTTCGATCCCGCCGCCCTGCTGCCCGAACTGGAACGTCTGGCCCGTCTGGCCGGCGCCGCCATCATGCAGGTGTACGCCACCGACTTTTCGGTGGAACGCAAGGGCGACGATTCGCCGGTGACCGAGGCCGACCAGAAGGCCGAGGCACTGATCCTGCCCGGCCTGCGCGCGGCGACACCGCACATCCCCATCGTCGCCGAGGAAGAAGCCGCCGCCGGCCGCATCCCCGACGTGGGCGACACCTTTTGGCTGGTCGATCCGCTGGACGGCACCAAGGAATTCATCAAGAAGAATGGCGAGTTCACCGTCAACATCGGGCTGATCGCCAATGGCAGGCCGGTGGTCGGCGTGGTCTATGCCCCGGCGCTGAATATCCTGTGGGCCGGCGTCGGCAACACGGCTTGGCGCCAGGACGATGCCGGTCGCGTCGCCATTTCCTGCCGCCAGCCGCCCCCGCGCGGCGCCGTGGTGCTGGATTCGCGGTCGCATCGGGCGCCCGAGCGGCTGACCGCCTTCCTGGCCGAACTGCCCGAGGCCCGGCTGGAAAATGCCGGTTCGTCGCTGAAATTCTGCAAGGTCGCCGATGCCAGCGCCGATTTCTATCCGCGCTTCGGCCCGACCAGCGAGTGGGACACCGCCGCCGGCCATGCGGTGCTGTCGGCCGCCGGCGGCGAAGTGGTAACCTGGGACGGCAAGCCGCTGGCCTATGGCAAGCCGCAATTCCGCAACACCGATTTCCTGGCCCGCGCCCGGGTCTGACGCTATCTATCGACCATGACCACGCTGCCCGCCCCCGCCGAGATCGAACCCGCCAGCCCCGCCGCCATCGCCCTGGGGGGCGAGATGCTGCGCCAGGGCCGGCTGGTGGCCTTTCCCACCGAAACGGTGTACGGCCTGGGCGCCGACGCCACCAACGACCGCGCCGTCGCCGCCATCTTCGAAGCCAAGGGGCGGCCCAGCTTCAATCCGCTGATCGTCCATGTGGCCGAACCGGCCGAGGTCGAAACGCTGGTGGCGGTGGACGACCGCGCCCGCGCGGTGATGGCGCGGTTCTGGCCCGGCCCGCTGACCCTGGTGTTGCCGCGCCATGCCAACTCGCCGGTGTCGCTGCTGGCTTCCGCCGGGCTGGACACCATCGCCGTGCGCATGCCAGACCACCCGGTGGCGCGCGCGGTGATCAAGGCCTCGGGCCGCCCCATCGCCGCTCCCAGCGCCAACCGCTCGGGTGCAGTCAGCCCGACGCTGGCCGAGCATGTGGCGGAAAGCCTGGGCGCCCGCGTCGGCCTGATCCTTGACGGCGGCCCCTGCCGGGTCGGCGTGGAATCCACCGTGCTGGACCTGTCGGGCGCCGAGCCCGCCTTGCTGCGCCCCGGCGGCATCGCGGTCGAGGCGCTGGAGCAGGCGCTGGGCTGCCGCCTGATCCGCCCCACCGATCATGCCGACGCCCCCAAAAGCCCCGGCATGCTGGAAAGCCATTACGCCCCCGGCCTGCCGGTGCGGCTGAACGTGACCGCCCCCGCGGCGGGCGAGGCGGTGCTGGGCTTCGGCGCCGTCGCCTGCACCGTGAACCTGTCGCCCGGCGGCGACCTGGCCGAAGCAGCGGCGAATTTGTTCGCCATGCTGCGCGCGCTCGACCGCGCCGAATTCTCGGGCATCGCCGTCGCGCCCATCCCCGAGCACGATCTGGGCCTTGCCATCAACGACCGGCTGCGCCGCGCCGCCGCCCCCCGGAGGCCCGCATGATCCCCGATTTCGCCGCCATCGTCGGCGCCGCCAACGTGCTGACCGGCGCCGACATCACGCCCTATCTCAGCGAGGAACGCGCCCTTTACCAGGGTTCGGCGCTGGCGGTGGTGCGCCCGGCCAACACCGACGAGGTGGCGGCGGTGGTCACCGCCTGCGCCCAGGCCGGCATCGCCATGGTGCCCCAGGGCGGCAACACCGGCTTGTGCGGCGGCGGGGTGCCCCGGGGCCGTTCGGTGGTGATTTCCACCGAGCGCATGACCCGCATCCGCGCCATCGATCCGGTCAATCTTACCCTGACCGCCGAAGCCGGCTGCATTCTCGCCAGCCTGCAGGCCGCCGCCGAGGACCAGGATTGCCTGTTCCCGCTGTCGCTGGCGGCCGAGGGCTCGTGCCGCATCGGCGGCAACATCTCGACCAATGCCGGCGGCGTCAACGTGCTGCGCTATGGCAACACCCGCGAGCTGGTGCTGGGCCTGGAAGTGGTGCTGCCCGACGGGCAGGTGTGGAACGGCCTGCGCGCGCTGCGCAAGGACAACACCGGCTATGACCTCAAGCATTTGTTCGTCGGCGCCGAGGGCACGCTGGGCGTCGTCACCGCCTGCGTGCTGAAGCTGTACCCGCGCCCGCGCGAGATGGCCACCGCCCTGGTCGCCCTGCCCGATCCGGCGGCGGCGGCGGCGATCCTGGCCGCCGCCCGCGCCGCCTCGGGCGATGCGGTCACCGCCTGCGAGCTGATCCCGCGCATCGGCCTTGAACTGTGCCTGCGCCATCTGCCCGACATCCGCGATCCCTTCGACGCGCCCCATCCGTGGCTGCTGCTGCTGGAACTGTCGTCGTCGCGGCCCGGCGGCCTGCGCGAGGCGCTGGAAAGCGTGCTGGAAAGCGCCTTGGAAAGCGGACAGGCGCTGGATGCGGTGC
>DATGXU010000635.1:0-17354 GCA_035298685.1 Magnetospirillum sp.
GTTCTGAGCCATTCAGCGCGGGCGCGCTCGAAGCGAAATTGCGGGAAGCCGCAGGCTGGCAGAACGAACCCCACCCCGGCCTGTTCGTCACAGGCCCCATCGAAACCCTGATCGCCAACGGCGCGAGCCTCGATCTCGACGTGCTGCCCGTGGTGCGGGGCAGGGCTCCCGGCGTGCGCCGCCCATCGGGGTGGAATTTCTTCGTCGGCCCCATTCAGGACGCCATCGAAGCCCGCCGCAAGGCCGGAACAGGCCCCCCGCTCAAGGTCGTGAACGGATCGAAGCCGGAACCCAAGCAAACCCTTGAACAGATCATCGAGGAAACGGGATGGAAACCAGGGCCAGCGTACTACCGAAATTCGCAATGACGCCGGAGCAGTACGCGAAGGTCGGCAAGGCGTGGATCGCCACCAAGGGCGGCTTCGTCCTCGGCCTGGCGGAGGGCGAGTTGCAGGGCGTGCCGATCCCGCAGACGCCGCGCCAGTGGGGCGCATGGCGGGCCTACTTCAAGGAACGCCGCATCCCCACGGCCTTCATGGACGCCAAGGCCAAGCTGACGGCCGAGAACAAGCTGACGAAGAACCCGCATTGCTGGACGGTGCCGACCGAGTGGCCGCACGAGTTCGACCCGGAAGCGACCGTGCAGGGCGACCACGAAGCCGGGAACTGGTTCATGCGCAACTGGCGGCCCCCGAGCCCCGTCATGGCCGACGCGGCGCAACGGGCGATCACCGCGGCGAAGTTCAAGCGGTGGTACGAGCAGACGCGCCGCGCTGACGCGCCGGATCTCCCGCCCGAGGAACCCAAGGGCCAGTTCATCGACCGCGACAAGCTGCTCGAAGGCTACGAGCGCGACATGGCCGAACTCGCCGCCCGCAAGGCGAAGCATGTGGAGAACAAACCATGAATCAGGACGCCAACATCCTCGACTTCCCCGCTCCCGACACCCCCGAGCAGGCTCCCCCCGCCAAAGACCCGCCGCGCCACCTCACCCGCGGCGAGCGCCTGGTGGGCCTTGGCCCCCGTCCATCGGGCGACACCGCCGTGGACATCGCCCGCGTGCGCGCCTCCCGCACCATCGACGCGCTGCTGAACCTCCCGCTCCACGTCATCGCCCTGCCGGGAGACGCCAACAAGACCCTCCAGTACGTCGACCTCGACCACAAGATGATGATCGAGGACGCCATCCTGCGGCTGATCTCCGCGACCGACGCCACCATCAAGGCGCTCACCTGGGGGAAATGATGATCCGCTACATCTCGCAGCCGCCGGCCTATCCCACCTACCTGCCGTGCATGTTCGGCTTCGGCTCGGTCGAGTGGGCCAAGGGCTTCAAGCTCGGCCCGTGGTTCGTCGGCACGCTCTACGTGCTCAACGGCTACGGCATGCGGGAGAAGCAGTTCACCATCGCCCGCTTCGTCGAGGTGGACGAGGAGGTCTGATGGCAGCCCGCCCTCATCACAAGATCGAGAAGCGCACTCACAAGCCGCTCCTCCACACCGAGGAAACCCGCGCCCGCATCTCCGCCGCCCGCCTCATCGACCGCCTGCAGAACTTCGCCCTCGGAGACAACCCAGACGCCATGAGCAAGGGCCAGATCACCGCCGCAATCGCCCTGCTCAACAAGGTGCTGCCCTCCCTCCAGTCGATGGAGATTAGCAAGGATGAAACAAAAACTTACGTGTTGCGCGCTCCACTACCCGCAAAGAGTGCAGAAGAATGGCTGACACACTACGGCCCCAAGACCATCGAACACGCCAAGAAGGAGGACGAGAAATGAGCGACACCGACGAGGTCACCCGCCTCCGCGCCACCCTCGCCGCGCGGGATGGGGAATGCGAGCGGCTGCGGGTGGTTTTGGATGAGTTGCTCACGGAGGCCGAAGACGTCTTTGTGTGCATGGCCGATGCAACTGGCATCGATCGGCACAATCTTCCGGAGCCGTTTCTCAACGCCCGCGCCGCCCTCACCGCCCCGCCCGCGCCGAGCCCGTGGAGGCCGATAGAGACGGCACCGAAGGATGGGACGCAGTTCCTGACATGGGACGGCCATTACGGCATTCGTATCGGGCGTTGCGTTGTGCGTCCCGACCACGATGACTGGCTGTCCTACATGGACGCACACAAGGGGTCATCGAAGGGCGGCATCCGTGCCACATTCTGGATGCCCCTCCCCAGCCCGCCCCAGCAGAAGGAGAGAACGTGATGGGAGCGTGGTGGGACGAAGATAAGACTTTGTGGCTCGTGACGCCGGATGAGTTTGCGCGCTTGCCTGACGGCTTTGTTCTGACGGCCATCGACGGTGAGAAGGTCGTGAAGGGGCGCGACTGGATAGACGATGACACGCGCTTTGGGCACATGGCCTATGGTGCAAGCAGGGAAGAGATTAACGCCGCGCTTGAAGCATCACCCCAGCAGGAGCCCCGCACATGATCGACCCGAAGCAGATACCAGACGAGGCGTGGAAGGCCACCGGGCTCCCCAAGGGGATGGCTTGCCGCGCCATCGCCGCCGCCCTCAACGCATGGCCGGGGAGCAAGGAAGAGATTGAGCGGTACATCTCGTTCGACGGGGAGCCGATCACGTTGCACCACCTCATCCTCCCCTTGCCGCAGGAGCCCGAGCGATGAGCGATGAACTGGTGGAGCGCGCTCTTGAGGCATATGCCCTCGCCGCCGATCTTGGCATTATGCCTGCCGAAGACGAGGAATGGGGCGAGGACTTGATGAACGGCATGAGAGCCGCCCTCGCCGCCGCCCGCGACACAATCCGCCGCGAGGCGCTGGAGGAAGCGGCGAAGGTGGCGGAAGAAGCAACGTTTCCGCCCGAGGAAGGACTGAATTTTCTTGAACTGGGCATAGTTCGCGGCGGGAAAAAAGCCGCGTCAAACATCGCCGCCGCCATCCGCGCCCTGATCGAGAAGGAGGGCAATGACTGACGAACCCGTCACCGTCTGGGCCCCGCAGCCCGGGCCGCAGACTGCGCTCCTCACCTGTCCCCTGCCGGAGGTGTGCTACGGCGGCGCGCGGTTTGGCGGCAAGACGGACGGTGTACTCGGTGAATGGGCCTCCCATGCCGCCGAATACGGCAAAGACGCTATCGGCCTCATGGTCCGCCGCCAGCGCACCGAACTGGTGGAAACCATCGAACGGTCGAAGGTCATCTATGGCCCGCTCGGTGCCGTCTACCAGGAGCAGAAAAGCATGTGGACGTTCCCGGGCGGCGGTCGCCTGCGCTTCGCCTACCTCGAACGTGACAGCGACGCCAACGCTTATCAAGGCCACAGCTACAGCAGAATATATGTCGAGGAATGTGGCAACTTTCCCAGCCCGACACCCATCCTCAAGCTGAAGGGCACGCTGCGCTCGGGTGCCGGCGTGCCGTGCCGCATGCTGCTGACCTGCAACCCCGGCGGCCCCGGCCACGGCTGGGTGAAGGCGCGCTACATCGACCCCGCGCCCATGGGCTACACGCCGATCACCGAGACCTTCGTCAACCCGTGGACGCACGAAAAGATCGAGATGGCACGGGTGTTCATCCCGTCGCTTCCCACCGACAACAAGTTCCTCACGCCCGAGTACATCGCCACGCTGCAGCAGATCGGCAACGACAACCTCGTCAAGGCGTGGCTGTTTGGCGACTGGAACATCATCGACGGGGCGTTCTTCGACCGCTGGAGCCACCGCAACGTGGTCAAGCCCTTCGAGGTGCCAGCCGACTGGCTGCGCTTCCGGGCCGCCGACTGGGGCTTCTCGGCCCCGTTCTCGATGGGCTGGTACGCGGTGGCGGGCGACGACGCCGAGGACTTCGGCATCCCCCGCGGCTGCCTGGTGCGCTACCGCGAACTCTACACCATGCGCCCGGGCCAGCCCAACGTGGGGCTTAGGCTCACCACCGAGCAGCTGGCCGACGACATCAAGCGCATGTCGGGGGCGGAGAAGTACGCTTATTCCGTAATCGACCCGGCGGCCTTCGCGGAGTCGGGCGGCCCGTCGATTGCCGAGCGCTTCGCCAGGCGCGGCGTGGCGTTCAAGCGGGCCGACAACCGCCGCCTCGGGAGCCGCGGGGCCATGGCGGGCTGGGACTTGGTGCGGGCCCGCATCCAGGGCGAGGATGACCGCCCCATGTTCGTGACCTTCTCGACCTGCACGGAGTTGATCCGCACCCTGCCGGTGCTGCAGCACGATCCGGTGAAGGCGGAAGACTTGGATACAACCCAAGAGGATCATTGCGCGGATGAGTTGAGGTACGCTGTAACTTCTCGTCCGTGGGTTGCAAAGAAACCGACAGAACCGGAACCCCCTCGCACCATCCAGAACCTGACGATGAACGAGGCGTGGACCAAGCTGCGCGAACCGATGCGGGCAGGGCGGATATGACACAAATCGTACATCCTTCGAGCGATAATTGTTGCAATCGCTACAGATTGGTGCTATGTATTGGTCATCAACAAGGGAGCAACGGAAATGACCAAGACCCAGCACATATCGAAACTGATCCTCGAAGCAACCGCCCGCACCGGCAACATTCGGCAGGCAATTATTGAAGTGTGCGGGCGGGCCGCTTACGACCAGATGATAGATGATCTCTACACCGAACTGCGGGGGTCGAAATGACCCCCTCAAATTTTGAGCAGGCCTACGCTCAATGGTTGATCCTTAGAAACAGCCATCCTGTACAAGATAGCCCGTTTAACAGGTCAGGCATTATTGACAAATTGATTGAGGCTTTGCGCCTATCAGAACGAAATCTGACCAGTTTGATTGATGCCAGCAACCCGAACCGCGTGCTGCTTTTTGAATGGCGCGAAGAGTTGCGCCGCGTTTTGGAAATGGTCGAAAAATGACCCCTGAATCCCTTTCCGCATGGATGAGCCGCCTGCACTTCAGCAAGGTGCGGGCGGCATCCGAACTGGGCATTGCCCGCTCGACGCTCGACCGCTACCTCGACGGCACCGCGGCCATTCCGCAGGCCATCGCGCTGGCCTGTGCCGCCGTGGCGCACGGGTTGCCCCCGATCAAGTGACAGCGCGTATCTGAGCGGTCCCATATTCCGTAGGCTGACAATCGGCGCGAAATGCACTATGGTGCGCGCCATGATCGGGAGCCGGTTGTGATGGGACGCAGCATTTCGGGGATCATCTGGGGGAGCGGCTACGCCAACCCCGACATGCCGCCCGAGGTGGTGCGCGCGCTGGCCGAACGCGGCTATGCCCCGGACGGCTCGCGGCTGCCGACGCAATCCCGCCTCGACGCCATCAACGCCACCATCTCCGACGACTGGCAGCGCATGGGCTTCTCGGCCCCGCAGGCGGTGGCCGACCCGCGCGCCCAGTACGCCGGCAACAACACCGACCTCTTCCAAGGGGCCAACAGCCCGTTCGCTGACCCCGGCTACATGCCGGCGTCCGAGCCCGCCTTCGGGGCCGACACCCGCGCGGCGCTCGACGCCCACAACCAGCAGATCGACGCCGACACGGCCCGCGTCAATGCGCTGGCCGACGCCATCCTCAATGCCGAGCCGCGCCAGCCGCGCAACACGGGCGGCATGTCCTACACGCCCGACCTGCCGGAGGAGCAGCAGCCCGCCGCCGTGGCCCCGCCGAAACCGCGCCTGCGCCCGCAGCCCACCGAGTACGTCGTCAAGCAGGGCGACAACCCAACCACCATCGCCAAGGCGCTGGGCGTCAGCCTGCGCGATCTGGAGCGCAAGAACCCGGGCCTCTTGAAGAAGGCGCGGCGGCTCAGGATCGGCGCACGGATCAAGGTCTAGGAGGGCCGCAGTTGGAACAAACCGTGAACGAAACCCAGAAGCCCGACAAGGACCAGACCTATTGGCGGCGCGAGATCGAACGTGCCGAGAAGCATTTCCGCGACAAGTGGTGGCCGACCGCCGACAAGCTCTACCGCAAGTACGCCAAGCAGGGCGAGCGCAGCGGCAAGCGCGAGTTCTGCATGATCTGGGCGAATACCGAGGTGCTGAAGCCCGCCATCTACGCCCGCCCGCCCGTGCCGCAGGTGTCGCGCCGCTACCGTGACAAAGACCCGGTGGGCCGCACCGCCGCCGAAATCCTCGAGCGCGCCGCCTCCTACGAGTTCGAACGCATGAACATCGACTCAGCGCTCCGCGCCATCCGCGACGACCTGCTGATCCCCGGGCGCGGCGTGGCGTGGCTGCGCTACGAGGCCGACATCGAGGCCCCCGAGGCGGTCGAGCCGCAGGAGCCCGCCATGGCCACGGAGCCGGGCGAGGTGACCGGCCACCGCGTGGTGGTCGATTACGTCCATTACCGCCAGTTTCTGCACCAGCCGGTGCGCCGCTGGGAAGAGGTCGACTGGGTGGCCAAGGCCGCCTACATGACCGAGGCCGAGGGCAAGGAGCGCTTCGGCGCGGCGTGGAAGGGCGTCGAACTCGACAACAAGGCCGACAGCGCCGCCGACTCCGAGGCGGTGAAAGACCCGAGCCTCGTCGGCGCCCAGTCCGCCAAGGCCACCGTCTACGAAATCTGGTGCAAGTCGAAGAAGCAGACCATCTTCATGGCCAAGGCCTGCGACCACCTGCTCGAGGTCGGCCCGCCGCTCCTCGACTTCGAGGGCTTCTTCCCGTGCCCGAAGCCCGTCTACACCACGACCACCAACAACTCGCTGCTGCCGACCCCGGACTACGCCTATTACCAGGATCAGGCCGAGGAGATCGACGACCTCACCGACCGCATCGACCGCCTGACCGACAATCTGAAACTGGTGGGCTTCTATCCGGCCGGCGCGGAGGGCGACGTGTCGACGGCGCTCGAAACCGCGCTGTCGCCCGACACCCAGAACCGCATGATCCCGATTGCCTCGTGGGCCGCCTTCGGCGAGCGCGGCGGCGGCAACGCCATCGTGTGGCTGCCCATCAAGGACGTCGTGGAGGTCATCAAGTCGTGCGTCGAACTGCGCAACCAAATCATCCAAGACACCTATCAGATCACCGGCATTTCCGACATCCTAAGAGGCCAGACCGAATCCTCCGAGACGGCGACCGCGCAGTCGATCAAGGCGCAGTGGGGCTCGGTGCGGATCAGGGACCGCCAGCAGGAGATGGCCCGCATTGCAAGGGACATCACGCGGATGACCTGCGAGATCATCAGCGAGCAGTTCGACCCGGAATACGTGCTCAGGATGGCCAACATCGAGCGCCCGCAACCGCCCGCGCCGCCGCAGCTTCCGCCGCCCTCACCACCGCCGCAGCCCTCCGGCGATCCGCAACAGGACCAGATGGCGATGCAGCAGGCCCAACAGCAGCAGCAGATGCAGCAGCAGGCCATGCAGCAGTACCAGCAGGCGCTGCAGAAGGCACAGGCCGAGAACCAGAAGATCGACGAGGCCTTCGCCATCCTCAAGGATGACCGGCTCCGCGGCTTCCGGGTGGACATCGAGACGGACTCGACCATCCAGCCCGACGAGGACGCCGAGAAGCAGCGCCGCACCGAGTTCGTGACCGCCATCGGCGGGCTGATCCAGCAGGCGGCGCCGCTGGTCATGCAGATCCCCGAACTGGCCCCGCTGGTGCAGGAGACGCTGCTGTTCACCGCGCGCGGCTTCCGCGCCGGGCGGCAGTTGGAGGATTCCATCGAGCAGGCCATGCAGGCGGTGCAGGACCGCATCAGCCAGCAGATGAGCCAGCAGCAGCAACAGGGCGACCCCAAGGCGGCGGAGTCGGAGGCGCGGGCCAAGCAGATGCAGGCCGAGACGGAGCACAAGACGCAGCTGTGGGGGCAGGAGCGCCAGCACCTGGCGCAGAAGGCGCAGATCGAGATCGGCGTGCTGCAGCAGAAGGCGCAGGCCGACATGGCGCTGAAGCAGAACCAGTTCCAGATGGACCAGATGCTGGCCGAGCAGGAGCACGCGGCCCGCCAGCACATGATGCGACAGGAGGGCGAGATGAACCTGATGCAGCAGAAGCGGAAGATGGACCTGCAGCGGCCGCCGGAGGGCTACTGAGATGGCGACCGTCAACTTCCCTCTCACCGTGCTGGACGCCGACGTGAGCCGCATCGTCGCGGCGCTGCGGCGCAAGTACGGCATGCCGGCGGGTACGCAGGCGCAGGTGATCGAGGCGCTGCGGCAGACCTTCTGTGCGACGCTGGAGGACATCGTCTTCGACATGGAGACGGAGGCGGCGCGCGAGGCGGTGAACAAGGTGGCAAGGATCGACGCCACATGACGGAAAGGTTCTGCAAATGCTGCCGCGGCTGGCATTCGCTGGATCGTCCGTGGCCTGACAACTGCCGCCCCGAGCGCAACTGGAACCGGGCCGACTTCGCCATGCCGCGCCTCATCCGCGACGGCCTCGACGACGTGTGGAACCCGGCGGACAACAAGATCTATGATAGCAAGTCGAACTTCGAGAAGGCGGTGAAGGCCAAGGGCCTCGTCATCGCCGGGAACGACTCGTCGATCACGCAAGCGCATGAAAAGCCCGCGACGGTGAAAACACCGGGCGGCCTCAAGGAGGATCTGAAACAGGCTTGGGAAGCCAACAGCTAGGAAAATGCCATGTCTGACACTGCAACGACCCTCCCGTCTTTCAACCCGTCGAACAATCAGCAGGTTGCCGAAATCAAGCGGCTGACTGAGGAGTTGATGGCCTACCTCCGCGCCAATGTGCCGGATAACCGCTGCCGTTCAATTGCGATCACGAACTACGAGCAGGCGGCGATGTGGGCCGTGAAAGCTAACTTCACCGCCTGAGAGGTTGACCAATGGACATCGACACCGACGACAGCCTCGACACCGAGCGCGACGACACCTCCCTGCGTGACGCGCTCGAATCCGCCTTCGACGAGACGCCCGCCGAGGGCGAAACACCGCCCGAAGAGCCAGCCGATACCGAGGACGACGGCCAGCCGCGCGACGAACAGGGCCGCTGGACCAAGGCCCAGCAGGAGCATTTCGAGGAGCAGGAGCGCCAGCGCGCCGAGGCCCAGCAGCCGCAGGAGGGCCAGCAGCCCGAGGGCCTGACGCTCGCCCCGCCCATCGGCTGGAGCCCCACCGCCAAGGCCGCCTTCGCCGAACTGCCGCCCGCCGTGCAGGAAGCCGTGGCCCGCCGCGAGCAGGAGATCAACCAGGGCTTTGCCAAGCTGCGCGACTTCAAGGGCCTCGAAGAGTACTCCGAGATGGCGCGCCAGTCGGGCACCACGCTCAAGGAAGCATTTGACCGCTACCGCGCCGCCGAGCAGGCGCTCGACCAGAACTTCCACGCGGGCGTGGCGCAGCTGTGCGAGATGTACGACATCCACCCGGTGCAGCTGGCGCAGGACTTCCTGCGCGCCTTCGGGCAGGGCGGGCAGATGCCGCAAGGCATGGACCCGCAGAGTCAGTTGCTTGCGCGCCGGTTGCATGGTATGGAGGAGACTGTCCGTACACTGATCAGCGAGCGGGAACGGCAGGAGCAGGAAGGCATCAACGCCTACATCTCCGACTTCTCGCAGAACGCGGTGTACTTCGAGAATGTCCGTCGGGACATGGCCGACCTGATCAGAGCAGGCAAGGCCGCCGACCTTCAGGACGCCTATGACAAGGCGTGCTGGATGAACCCCGAAATCCGCGACCTCCTCATCAAGCAGCAGGCCGCTCCGCAGACAGCCCAGGCCCGCGTGGATCAAGCCCGCCGCGCCTCCGGCAGTCTGAGAACCGGAGCCCCTGCAGGCAACGCCAGCGGCTCCACACCCGGCAATCTGCGGTCAGCCCTCGAACAGGCATGGGGCGAGGCCGCCATCTAAAGGAGCAGTCCGATGGCATCGCCCAATCTGAGCGAAATCATCACGACCACGCTGCGCAACCGGACGGGAAAGCTGGCCGACAACGTGTCGGACAACAACGCGATCCTCTACCGTCTCAAGCAGCGCGGCCGCAACAAGCCCGCATCCGGCGGCCGCACGCTGGTGCAGGAGTTGTCCTACCAGGAGAACAGCACGTTCATGTGGTACTCGGGGTATGACACCCTCGACGTGTCCGCCACGGACGTGATGACGGCTGCGGAGTTCGACTGGAAGCAGGCGGCGGTGGCCGTCACGATTTCCGGCCTCGAACAGCTGCAGAATGCGGGCAAAGAAAAGATCCTCGATCTTCTGGAATCGCGCATCGACGTGGCCGAGAAGACGATGATGAACCAGATTGCCCTCGGCTGCTATGCCGATGGCACTGGCAACGGCGGCAAGGAGATCGGCGGGCTTCAGCACCTCGTGGCTGACGCGCCGTCCAGCGGCACGGTGGGCGGCATCAACCGCCTGAACTGGTCGTTCTGGCGCAACTACAGCCGGGATAGCTCGGACAACTCGGTCACGCAGTCCGCGACCACGATCCAGTCGGAGTTCAACATCGCGTACTCCAACCTGATCCGCGGCACCGACAAGCCCGACCTGATCATCGTCGATAACACGACGTGGCTCTACTACCTGGCGTCTCTCCAGACCATCCAGCGCATCACCAACGACAAGATGGCGCAGGCTGGCTTCGAGAACCTCAAGTTCATGAGCGCGGATGTGGTGCTCGACGGCGGGCAGGGCGGCAACTGCCCGGCTGGCCACGCCTACTTCCTCAACTCCGATTACCTCCATTACCGCCCGCATTCCGAGCGGAACATGGTGGTGCTCGGCGGCGAGCGCATGAACACCAACCAGGACGCCATCGTGAAGCTCATCGGCTGGGCGGGCAACATGACGGCCTCCAACTGCGCGCTCCAGGGCGTGCTGAAGTCGTAAGGAGGGAAAACAGATGGTCTATCGCATCACGTCCGACGTGATCGGCTGCCAGCCGATTGCCGACACCTCCACCGTCCAGAACCACCCGCTGGGCACCATCGTCCGCGCCAAGGACCCGACCTATGGCGAGGGCGAGTTCATCTACCTTCTGGGCGTCGCCTCGACGGTGGTGGGCTCCTGCGTGTCCTACAACGCCACGACCTACCAGACCGCGCTCTCCGCCGACACGGCGAAGCTGGGCGGCCCGGTGGCCTTCGCCATGTCCGCCAACGTGGCCAGCCAGTACGGCTGGTATCAGATCGGCGGCCTCGCGGTGGCCAAGAAGACGGCGGTGGCGCACACGCCGCAGGGTCCGGTGTTCCAGTCCGCCACGGCGGGCCGCATCATGGTGACCTCGGCCTCCTCGAAGCAGATCCTCGGGGCGCGCGGCGCGAACCTCGCCACGGTGACGAGCACCACTTCGACGGTGGTCCTGTCGATCAACCGACCCCACAAGCAGGGGAACATCACCTAACCCCGACACGAACTGGCGGGGCTCCTCCGGGAGCCCCGTTTCCGCCAACGCTCACCGGGACCGCGCAATGCTTCACGTCTGCTGCATCAACAACGGCAACTATCTCGGGCGCGGCGTCGAATACACCAACATCCTGCACGACATGGTGCGCCGCAACCTCCCCGAGGGGTTCCCCGGCGACTTCACCGTGTTCACCGACGACACCTCGCAGGCCTATGACCCCGGCATCATCGTGCGCGAACTGCCCGAGCGCCTGCCCGGCTGGTGGGCCAAGCTCGGCCTGTTCAAGCCGCGCGTCTTCCCGGCGTGGGACCGGGTGCTGTTCCTCGACCTCGACACCCTCATCACCGGCCCCCTGGACGCCATCGCCGCCTATGACGGCGATTTCGCCACGCTGCGCGATGTGTACCGCCCGGATGGGCTTCAGTCCTCGGTCATGGCGTGGCGCGCCGATGGCCCCGCCAACCGCATCTGGTTCGACTACGAGGACGCCGGACGCCCCAAGCCCGCGGGCGGCGACCAGGCATGGATCGAGCGCGCCTACCCCGAGGCCGACATCCTGCAGGAGCAGTTTCCCGGCCTGTTCGAGAGCTACAAGGCCTCGCGCGGCGCGGTCCCCGCCAAGGCCTCGGTCGTCGTCTTCCACGGCCAGCCGCGGCCGCACGAGGTCGGCGGCTGGGCGGCGGAGGTGTGGAAGGTGGGCGGCATGAGCCGGGCCGAACTCACCGCCGTGTGCAACACCGCCGACGCGCAGCTGGCGGCCAACGTCAAGCACGCCTGCGCCCTCGACCTGCCATGGTTCGATTTCGAGGAGGGGGCCGCCCATGAGGACCACTGCGTCATCGTCGGCGGCGGCCCGAGCCTGCTCGCCACCGTCTCCGAGATCCGCTGGCGGCAGTCCATCGGCCAGACGGTGTGGGCGCTGAACAACGCCGCCCGCTTCCTCGAACGCCACGGCATCGACGTGGACTGTCAGGTGATCCTCGACGCCCGGCCCGACAACGCCGCCTTCGTCAGTGATGCGGCGGGCGAATACCTCCTCGCCTCGCAGTGCCACCCGGACGTGTTCCGCGCCGCCTACCCGGACGTGACCATCGTCTGGCACCCGCACACCGAGATCGTCGAGCAGGCGGTGAAGGACGTGACCGACAAGCCGGTCCACCTGATCGGCGGCGGCACCACGGTCGGCACGCTGGCCATGTCGCTGGCCTTCCTCATGGGCTTCCGCAAGATCCACCTCTACGGCTTCGACTCCTGCTACCACGGCCCTGAGCATCACGCGTATCCGCAGCCGCTCAACGCCAACGAGCGCCTGGTCGACGTGATGTGGAATGACCGCAAGTACGTGTGCGCGCCGTGGATGGCGGGGCAGGCCGACGAGTTCCTGAACCTGTGGCAGTTCATGACGTCGCAGGGAACGGTCATCACCGCCCATGGGGAGGGGCTGATCCCCGATATGTGCAAGGCGCTGTTACAGAACCCGCCGGTCACGCCCGCCGAGCAGCGCGCCATCGAGGTGGTGAAGCGCGTGGCATCCGTGCCCAGCCCCGTGGTGGCCGAGATCGGCGTGTTCGCGGGCGACATGAGCGCGGCGCTGCTCAATGCCAAGCCCGACCTCAAGCTGATCATGGTGGACAGTTGGGAGGGCGGCGGCAAGGCCTACGCCGACCCGGCGGGCGACTTCCACGCGCGGCTGTCGGACGCGGCGCAGCAGGCCTATTTCGAGAAGGCCAGCGCCCGCACCCGCTTCGCCCGCGGCCGCGCCACCATCTGCCGCATGCGCTCCGACACCGCCGCGCGCGTCCTCGACGCGCCCGTTGACCTCGCCTTCATCGACGCCGACCATTCCTACGAGGGCTGCGCGCGCGACATCGCCGCGTGGTGGCCCCGGGTGAAGCCCGGCGGCTGGCTCGGCTTCCACGACTACCAGAACGGCGATTTCCCCGAATGGGGCGTGACCCGCGCGGTCGACGAGTTCGCCGCCGCCCACGGCCTCGCCCTCGAAACTGGCCTCAACTTCACCGCCTTCATCCAGAAGCCCGAGAGGTAGACATGTTCGACCCGACCGACACCGCCTTCTTCGACCCCACCCCGCCGCAGCAGCGCGGCCCGAGGCCCCATCTGCGCTTCTGGGTCGACACCGTGCCGCTGCCCGGCAAGTCCGCCGAGGAGGGCCGCCCCGTCTACAAGCAGGTGGACATGGTCACCGTCACCAACCCCGGCTCGCGCGACGAGGTGCCGCTCATCGCCGCCGACAAGGCCAAGCGCGACGAGTATGTCGCCTGGGCCTATCGCAAGTGGAAGGCCACGCAGGAGCAGCCGGTCGACGGGACGCCCTTGGAAACCGTGCCGTTCCTCAACCAGGCGCAGGTGCTCGAACTCAAGGGCATCGGCATCCACACGCTGGAGAACCTCGAACACGCCCCCGAGACGGCGATCCAGCGCATGATGGGCCTGCGCGAACTGAAGAAGAAGGCCGCCGCCTACACCGCCGCCGCCAAGGACACGGCGCTGGTGACGAAGCTGGCATCCGAACTGGAGCAGCGCGACCAGACCATCGAACTGATGAAGGCGCAGATGGAGCAGATGAACGCCCGCTTCGAGGAACTGTCGCGGAAGGTGGGCGCATGAGCAACACCATCGAGCGGAACCCGGTCTTCACCTACGGCGCGCGCTTCTTCCGCACGGAAGACGGCACCGACATGTTCGAGCACCGCATCGACGCGCGCTCCTGCATCGGCCCGCGCGCCGCCACCAAGGCCGACAAGCAGAACCATCCCGGCAAGTGGGCGGACTACCTCGCGGAGATCACCGCCGAGGCCGACCGGACCTTGAAGCGCAAGGCGAAGTGACATGAAGACGCTGCTCCAGATCGTGCAGGACATCTGCAAGGAGACGGGGCAGCCGCGCCCGTCGGTCGTCGCCTCGGCCACCACCGAGACGCCGCTGCGCATGATGCGCATGGTGAACCGCGCCGGGCGCCAGCTGGCCATCGAGCACGACTGGCAGGCGTTGACCACCGTCACCACCTTCACCCCCACGGCCACGCAGGTGCAGGCCAGCCATCCGCCGGCAGGCTTCCTGCGCTTCACGTCGCAGACGCAACTGTGGGACATCGGCAACAAGCGCCCGGCGGTGGGGCCGCTGTCACCGCAGAAATGGCTGCGGCTCGTGGTGGACAGCCAGCAGTCCATCGACAAGTACTGGACGATGATCGGCGGGCAGATCAACATCCTGCCCGTTCCGGCGACCACGGACTCGTTCGTCTATGCCTACCAGACCAAGTACTGGGCGCAGAATGCCGCGCTGGCCGGGGTCGAGGCCTTCTCGGCCGACGACGACACGCCGCTGATCTCGGACGAACTGCTGATCCTCGAAGGCATCTGGCGCTGGAAGCAGGCCCTCGGGCTCGACTACGCCGAGGACATGGCCACCGCCGCCCGCTACAAGGAGATGGCCATCGCCGCCGACCGCGGGCCGCGCATCCTCACGCTGGACCGGCCGTTCCGCTCCGGGGCCCCGGATACTTTTTGGCCAGGCACGATTACGCCGTAAGGAGGTCCGCCCATGAGAAAAGCCCTCCGCCCCAATCCCGGCCGCAACGCCGTCGCCCGCCCCGAGGTGGTCAAGGCCCCGACGAAGGGCTGGAGCGCCAACGCGCTGCCCATCGAGGCGGAGGAGGGCACCGCCGTCATTCTGGAGAACTGGTTTCCCGAGGCCACCGCCATCCGCCCGCGCAAGGGCTACACCAGCCAGGCCACCGGCGTCGGCGCGGGCGTCAACACGCTGATGGGCTATGTCTCGGGCTCCACCCGCAAGCTGTTCGCGGCGGGCAACGCGTCGATCTTCGACGTGTCCTCGGTGGGCGCGGTGGGGGCCGCCGTGCAGTCCGGCCTGACATCCACGAAGTTCAGCTATGTCAATTTTGCCACGGCTGGCGGCCAGTACCTCTACATGGTCAACGGGGCCGACGCGGCGCGCTACTATGACGGCTCGTCGTGGACGCAGCCGGTCATCACCGGGGCCTCGTCCTCGACCTTCTCCTATGTCACCGCCCACAAGGCCCGCCTGTGGTTCATCAAGGCCAACACGACGACGGCCTATTACCTGCCGGTGGACTCGATCGCCGGGGCGGCCACCGCCTTCGAACTGGGCTCGCAACTGCTGAAGGGCGGCCACCTCGTCGCCATGGCGAGCTGGTCGGTCGATTCCGGACAGGGCATGGACGATTTGCTGGCGTTCTGGTCGAGCGAGGGCGAGATCCTCGTCTATGCCGGGTCGAACCCGTCGAGTGATTACGCCATCGTCGGGCGCTATACCTCCGGCAAGCCCATCGGCAACCGCCCGCTCTATCCCATCGGCGGCGACCTCGCCATGATCTCCGAGGACGGCGTGCTGGCGATGAGCGCGGTCATGCGCTTCGACAGGCTGACCGCGAAGGAAAAGTCGCTGTCATCGCGCATCATCGACGAATACCTCGACGCGGCGGCCGACTACCGCGACAACTTCGGCTGGCAGATCATCACGCTCCCCAAGGCGTCGATGGCGCTCATCAACGTGCCGGGGGCGGGCGACGCCGGGGCCTCGATCCAGTTCGCCTACAACGTCTCGACCAAGGCATGGTCGAAGTTCAGCGGAATCGACGCCCTGTGCTGGGAACTCTACGACGGCGACATTTTCTTCGGCACCGACGCGGGTTCCGTGTTCAAGGCGGAATCGGGGGGCTCCGACGACGGCGCGGCGATCACCGCGCGCTGTCTGCCGGCCTTCAGCCACCTCGGCGCGCCGGGGCGCACCAAGCATGTGAAGCAGATCCAGCCGCTGTTCTCGACCGACCTCACCGACTACACCTTCGGCGCGGCCTGCATCGTCAACTTCGCCATCCCCGAGTCTGTCGGGGGGTCTGCCCCGGCGGCGCAGGGCATCTTCACCTGGGACGTGTCGCTGTGGGACGGGTCCGACGTGTGGGGCGGCAACGCGGTGTGGGATCTGTGGGACTCGTCCAACAACATCGGCTACGTGGTGTCGCCCTATTCCATCGCCACCATCGACGCCGACAACAACCCGGAGTTCGATTTCAGCCTCATCGGATGGACCATCCTCTATGAAGCGGGCGGGATTGCCTTCTCATCGTGAGGGCGCGCAGGTCGTCGGCCGCATTCTTCTGTACGCGGATCAATTCGTCGCGGACTGGATGGCGGCGCAGACGGGGGTAAGTTTCGATCCTCCGTACACGGCCTTTGCGACCATCGGGGCCGATGGACAAATTGCCGGGGCCGTGCTATTCAACCACCTGCACGAACGCGATGTCGAGGTGTCGCTGGTCGCGCCCCGCCGGATGTCCCGAGGGCTCCTGCGGGCGGCAGCGGCCTACGCCTTCGACACGCTGGGCTGCAAGCGACTGACAGCGCGCACGCGAGCATCAAGTCTCCGGGTTCGTAGGGTCATCGAGAAGACAGGCTTCCGACAGGAAGGCGTCCTCCGGTCCTACTACCAAGACGGGGACGACGCCATTCTCTTCGGAATGCTGAAAACCGAATGCAGATGGTGAGACGCGATGGCGATCAGTTCCGGCAGCAAGACCCCGACAAAGACCCCGACGCAGACCTTCCTGCCGGGGCAGGGGGCGATTCTCACGCCTGACCCGACGCTCGGCGGCGCATGGACCCACACGCGGGCCGACGTGCCGCTGTTCAAGAACGCGGCAGTGACGCCCGCCCCGGGCACCGGCACAGGAACCGGCACGGGAACGGGTGGTACGGGCACCGGCGGCAGCAGCAATCCCAAGGTCATCGACTATTACCGCGACGGCTCGCGCCGCGTCGACGGGGTGTTGCAGCCGCGCGGCGGCACATGGGACGGCGAGCGCGGCGGCTCCTATTTCCCCGGCCACACCGGCGGCGGCTCGGGCAGCGCATGGACGGGCGACGGCCCGGGCGAACAGAGCTACTTCCCCAGCAGCGGCAGCCGGAACCAGGCTGGCGGCAGCGACTGGCAGTCGCGCCAGAACGGCAGCGCCACGCCTGCCGCACCCCCGAACTATTCCTATTACGGCGTCCCGCCCTCGACCCCGGCCGCAGCCCCGGCCACGCCGCCA
>DATGXU010000636.1:0-4959 GCA_035298685.1 Magnetospirillum sp.
ATGGGGGTGCAGGGGGAAAAGGGGGGAAGAAGGGGGGAAAGGAGGGGTGCGGCGCTACGCCGAGCGTTACAGCCGTTACAGCCGCCGTTACGCCAGCTATTCCGCCCGTTACAGCCTGATCCCGCGCGCCTTCTGGGAGCGTGTGGGAGCGGTGTGGGAGCGGTGTGGGAGCGGTGTGGGAGCGATGTGGGAGCGATGTGGGAGTGTCACGCCTGTCACGGTCATGTCACGCCCCTGTCACAGTCGAAAGCGGCGATGTCACGCTGCTCAACCACGGTCCACCGCCCCCCGCTTGTCCCGCACCTGCCCCCTGGGTCTCGCTTGGACTTGCGCCGGCTTGGCGGCGGGCAAAGCGCGTCCCAGTAGGCTAGGCGTCCATCACCATCAATGAACCGCACGCGGCCCGTGTGCGGGCTGATGGCGCGCATTTCCCTCATGACGGCGACGATTTGGTCTGTGGGTACGTCGAGAGCTGCGGCAAGCTCCGTCGGGTCGGCACCAGCGACGCTTCCACGATCCGGGGCCCTGGACGCCAAGTCCATCAGGGCCCACGCCAAACCGACCACGACGGCACGCGGCACGTTGGCGTTCCTGGCGATCACCCCCCACTTCGGGTGCGTGGGGCAGCCATGCCAGGACCGGAACCAATCGTTCATGAAATCCATCCTTGTCCGGGTCGCGGACAGGCACAGGGCGGCAGAATGCGTTTGTGACTGCGTTTGTGAGAATGTCCCACAACCCTGCACAATTCGCTTTCTGTTCGCATGGTGGGGAGTAGGAATTTCAATGGGTTGGCAATAGCCGCCCAGCTTCCTAAACCGTAGGTCAGGGGTTCGAATCCCTTCCGGGACGCCACTCTCACCAGAATTTTTGCCATACGAAACAAGGCACTAACGGTTACTGCGGGTTACCCGAGGTTACCAGGCCGTGCGCCATGGTGCACATGCCACTGTGCCAGGATTGTGCCATGGCACATCGTGCCATCAGCTGGCACTTGCCTCTGGTTACCCCGGATGGCATGGTACCCATGGTCATAGTGACCAAGGGCCCTCACTTTCTGTCAGTCACTGTTGTGCAGTGATGGCCCTGGACAGGTCTGGTACACCGCACGGGCAGCCGCATGGACGGCTTGGCGTAGACAGACTCACCGAAAGGTGACCAAAGCGGCGCACTGGGCTCACCCCTCCCTCTGGGAAGGGGCGGAGCCTTGTGCATGCGTGAATCGCTTCTCACCCCAGCGGCGCCGGCCGCTCCCTTGGACCTCCCTCGTCTGCTGACCGAGGAAGAGGCAGCAACCTTCCTCGGACTGCGCCCGGATACGCTCAAAGTCTGGCGGAGCAAATCTCGACGCGCCGGGCGGTTAATCGGCCCTCTCTGGACCGAGATGGGCGATGGCCGTGCCCGCATCATCCGGTATCGCATTGAGGACCTGGAGGCCTACGCGGCCGCCGGCGTCGTCCGCCTTGAGCCGAAGAAGAAGGTGGGCCGCCCTCGCAAGAGCACTGCTGCATGAGCGCGCTCGATGAAATCGAGCGTCACGTGGCTGCATTTGAGGCGAGTCCAATCCAGCGGCGCCTCATCCAGGCGGCTGGGGAGATCGCCACGGATACCGTGGACGAGACGTGGTATCTCCACACCGCCCTATGCCAAGCCTATCTGCCCGCTTCGCGACCGCCCCCCGGCGTCCGGATGTGGGAACGCCGGAACGGGGACGTGACGTTCTGCCTGGAAGCTGGCAGCGCATACAGCCCAGACGGCCGCACCTTCACGCCCCTGCCGCTCCCCTACGGCGCGAAAGCCCGTCTCGCCCTCATTGGGCTGACATCGGAAGCCGTCCGCAATACGTCCCCGGAAATCGACATGGGCCGGTCAATGACCGCGTTCCTGGCCGAGCTTCTACAGCGATCGCCGGCGGGCAGGGACATCCGCCAATTCCGGCAGCAACTGGCGGCGTTGATCGTGGCCACGATGCGGATTGGTTGGCAGCGCAAGGACGGAACCCCGGTGCAGATTTCCACGCCAATCGCCACCCTCGTCGAAGGCTTGGACCCTGCCGCCTGGGCGGGGAAGGAGACGCGTAAGGGGCGATGGCCCTGGCCGCGACTCCGCCTGTCCGATCCATTCTTTGGCGCGTTGATGGAACATTCGGTGCCTCTCGATCCCCGAGCCCTCCCTCACGCGCCTCGCGCATTCGCCCCTGGCGCTGGATGTCTATTGCTGGCTTGCGCAGCGTCTGCACCGCATCAATCCAGCTGAACCGGCCTTTGTTCCTTGGGCATCTCTCTACCGGCAATTCGGAGGCTTCTCACGCTTGCGTGATTTCCGCCCGCATTTCCTGAGCGTGCTGTCCACGATCATGGCGACAGTATACCGCGAGGCCCGGGTCACCGAAGAGTTTGCGTCGACCGGGCTGCCCACGGGCCTTCGGCTTCGATATGCGCCACCACCCGTCCCTGGGGATAAGCGGGAGGGCGGGCTGTGATTATCCACGTGCACTCGGTCGCGCCATCACGTGCATTTGGTCGCGCGGCCCACGTGCACTTGGTCGCGTCAGTCACGTGCATTTGGTCGCACACCCCTATAACCCCCTATAGGGCCTATAATCTTTTCCCTGTAGCGGTGGACCGCTTCCTGTGGATTGCCCGCGCTCCTTGGCCGCACCCATTGGCGTCCTGCTATTGCTGGCGCCCCATCCAGCCAAATAGACGCCATGCACTGGCGGAAGTAAAAGCGCAGCTTCGCGGCGCGCTGACGCCGAAGAGTGGCGGCAAGTCAAGCAAAAGCATAAAATGGACGGGGTTTTTATTTGCACACGCGGCCAGCTATGTTAAAATAATTCTGTTGATCAATAGCAATATTGATTCAGCCAGGCGCGAGACAGGCGCCGACCATAACCCGATTTTTCTTCACTGCCGTTGCATTTCTCCTCTTCGCCTGGGGGCCGATTTCCACCGAGGCCAGCAAGGCGACTTCGCATCCCGTGCAGATCGCAGCCAGGTAGCTGATGGAGGGGGATTTTTTGTCCAAAGCCTTCGGTCGATGAGCGTCGAACGGAGGCGGCAGATGATCGAACCCAGCCATCCCCGGCTGTCGGTGGTGAGCCAATGCGCGCTGGTGTCCATCAGCCGTTCGGCGTTCTATTACAGTCCGAGCGGCGAAAGCCCGCTCAATCTGGCGCTGATGCGCCTGATCGACGCGACGTTCCTGGAATGCCCGTATTACGGCGCCCGGCAGATGGCCCGCCACCTGCGGCGCCAGGGCTACACGGTGGGGCGCAAGCGCACGGCGCGGCTTCTGATAGATGGGGTTGGCACCCATCTATCAGAAGCCGCGCACCAGCGCGCCACATCCACAGCACCCGGTGTACCCGTACCTGCGGAAGGGGCTGGTCATCGACCGCCCGAACCAGGTGTGGTGCGCCGATATCACCTACATCCCGATGCGGCGGGGCTTCCTGTATCTGGTAGCGATCATGGACTGGGCGACCAGGAAGGTGCTGGCCTGGCAGCTGTCCAACACCATGGAGGTCGATTTCTGCATCGAGGCGCTGGAGGAGGCTCTGGCCCGCTTCGGCAGGCCGGAGATCTTCAACACGGACCAGGGCAGCCAGTTTACCAGCCCACGCTTCACCGGCGTGCTTAGGGACGCAGGCGTGCGCATCAGCATGGACGGACGCGGCCGCTGGATGGACAACGTTTTCATCGAGCGGCTGTGGCGACCCCTGAAGTACGAGTGCGTCTATCTGCACACCTTCGAGACGGGATCGGAACTGCGGGCCGGGCTGGCCCGGTGGATCGCCATTACAATGCCCAACGGCCACACTCGGCCCTGGGTGGACACACGCCCGACGAGACGTATCATCAAACCGCGCCGTCACCATGGCCGGGGCATGCCCCGGCCATGGTGACCACCAGCGCACTGGCGGCATGATCATGAACCGGGGAATAGCTTAACAACGCCGCCAAACTGTCCAAACGGACGGGGCCACCTCTGCCACCACGACGACTCAGCCGACGATCTGGATGTCGGTATAGCTGAGCGAGGTAACCCCTTGCAGGGTGGCGACCAGAGCCCGGGCCGATCCGGTACCGCTGCCATCGGCGTCGAAATAGAGGTTGCCGCTGACGAACTGGAAACGGTTGGCGGCGGTCCAGCCGGAGGTCGGCGACTTCCAAGCCGTGGCCGCCAAGGTACCGACCGGCAAATTACCGAAATTGGCACTCTTGAACTGCAGAAGATCGCCGTGGGTGAAGTCGGTGATCACATCATAGACACCGCTTTCAAGGCCATCGAAGAGAAAGCGATCATTGCCTGCCCCACCCGTCAGGGTGTCGATGCCGCCGCCGCCCTTCAGGGTATCGTTGCCGCCATCGCCAGAGAGAACGTTGGTTACGGCGGTTCCGGTCAGGACGTCGTCGCAGGCAGAGCCGGTGACGTTCTCGAATCCACTGATGACATCGCCATAGGCATCGCTGTTGATGTTAGAGCCCGCGGTAGAGGAGGTAGCAAGATTGACCACCACGCCGGCAATTCCGCCGGTGTAGATCAGGGTGTCGATCCCGCCGCCACCGGCCAGAGTGTCGGAGCCCGAGCCCCCTGTCAGGCTGTCAGAGCCATTGCCGCCCGTAAGGGTGTCGGAGCCCCAGCCGCCTGTCAGAGTATTGACACCATCACCGCCAAAAAGCACATCGTTACCGCTGCCGCCATTCAAGGTGTCATTGCCCGAACCGGCCACAAGGGTGTCGTTGCCATCGCCACCGGTGAGATTGTTGATACCATCACCACCAGACAGCGCATCATCGCCCCCCCCACCGATCAAGGTGTCATTGCCCGAACCGGCCACAAGGGTGTCGTTGCCTTCACCGCCATCCAGAGTGTTGAGACCATCACCACCAGACAGCGCATCATCGCCCCCCCCACCGATCAAGGTGTCATTGCCCGAACCGGCCACAAGGGTGT
>DATGXU010000637.1:0-9826 GCA_035298685.1 Magnetospirillum sp.
GGGCGTCGCCCGCCACCGGGGCCAGCCGCCGCTGGAAATCCTGCGCTGCCTGGGCGGCCGCGAGCTGGCCGCCATGGCCGGCGCCGTTCTCGCCGCCCGCCTCAAGCGGGTGCCGGTGCTGCTGGACGGCTATGTCTGCACGGCGGCGGTGGCGCCGCTGGAAGCCGCCCGCAAGGGCGCGCTGGACCATTGCGTGGTCGCCCACGTTTCCGCCGAGCCGGGGCACCGCCGCCTGCTCGAAACCTTGGAAAAGGAACCGCTGCTGAACCTGGGCATGCGCCTGGGCGAAGCCTCGGGGGCCGGTCTGGCGGTCGGCATCCTCAAGGGCGCCCTGGCCTGCCACACCGGCATGGCCACCTTTGCCGAAGCCGGCGTGGCGGCGGGCTGAGGACGCAAAAAGGCTCATCACGAAATTTCGCTGAGGCGGGAAACGCCCCATTACCGTCCCGAACACCGTCATGCCCGCGCTTGACGCGGGCATCCACGTGCGGACGCCCAAACCATTGTTGCCAATGACCTTTACGCGGAAACACGTGGATCGCCGGGTCAAGCCCGGCGATGACGTTGAAGGCAAGTTCCCCGCCAATCCGTGATGAACCATAAAAAAATCCCCCTCGGCACGGGCGGAGGGGGATTTCACCCTGGGTTCGCCAAGGGCCGGCCTCAGGCGGCGGCGGCGGCCATTTCCGCCTTCACGCGGGCGATCTGCTCGCGGATGTCGTCGATGCGCAGCACCAGTTCGGCGATGCCCAGCGCATCCTCGATCCGGGCGCGTTCCGCCATCAGCACCTGCAACTCGTCCGGCGACGCCACCTTCATGCGGGCGTTCATGTCCTCTTCCACCAAGGCGAACTGGGCCACCGCGTCGTCCAGCAGCGCGTCCAGGCGGGCGCGCTCGTCCTGCAAGGCGGTCAGGATTGACTGGAAAGGCTCTGTCATTTCCCCCCTCCCCCGACGATCAGGCGGCCAATTGCTTGGCCAGGTCCAGGCTTTCCACCTCGGCGCGGGCGGCAGCGTCCTCGACACCGGTCATGGCGGCAAGACACATGGCCGCGGCGGTAATGCCCTCGCGGTGGGCGACCGCCTCGGCCTGCCCCTGACCACGCGCATCTCGGCAGGTCTCATCGTATGCGGTGAGAACCATTTCGTAGGTAGCGGCATCCATCGGTCGTCTCCGGTCCATCGGCAATACAAGCGCCATAATCCAGCGCAAGTATAGCCAACGACGGAGATATTAAAATTATTCGTTAGGATAGGGTTGCAAACGAACCAACAACAAACGGAGGATGTGCGTAAATGGCGTGGCAAATATCTTCGCAAATGTGAACGGACATTGAATGGAACTGAACATCCGTTTACACCGCGACTTGCCGCGTCAGGCGCGCAGATGTTCCAGAAAATCCGCCACCTCTTTCTCCAGGGTGGCAGCATGTCCGCGCAGCTCGGCAGCCTCGGAATTCACCTGCTGCGCCAGCGCACCGGTCTGGCTGGCCGCCTCGGCGACGCCGACGATGTTCAGCGCCACTTCGCGGGTTCCCGCCGAGGCCTGCTCGACATTGCGGGCGATCTCTGCGGTGGCCGCTTCCTGCTGCTGCACGGCCCCGGCGATGGCGGCGGCCAATTCGTTGATATGGCGCACCGTGGTGGCGATTTCCGAGATGGCGTCGACGGCGGTGCGGGTTTCGCTTTGGATGGCGGCGATCTGGCGGCTGATCTCCTCGGTCGCGCGCCCGGTCTGGCCGGCCAGGCTCTTGACCTCGTTGGCGACCACGGCAAAGCCCTTGCCGGCCTCGCCGGCCCGCGCGCTCTCGATGGTGGCGTTCAGCGCCAGCAGGTTGGTCTGGCTGGCGATGTCGCCGATCAGCTGAACGATCTCGCCGATCTTGGCCGCCGAATCGGCCAGCCCGGCGACGCGGGCATTGGCGCTCTCGGCCTCGCTCACAGCGCCTTCGATGATGCGGGCGGTGGCCTGAACCTGATTGGCGATCTCGTTGATGGACGCCGACAGTTCGGTGCCGGCGGATGACACCGTCTGGACGTTCGAGGTGGCTTCTTCGGTCGCCGTGGACACGGCTGCGCTTTGCCGTTGGGTTTGGTCGGCATTGGCCGACATGGCGACGGCGGATTCGTTCAGGCGGTTGACGGTGTGGCCCAGGCCGACCACCAGCCGCTGCACCCGCGCCTCCAGATCGTCGGCCATGGTCATGGTGGTGCGCCGCTGGCTGGCGCGGGTGGCGACCAACTCGGCGATGTCCTGCAGCGTGGTCAGGATGACCGGCTGGCCGTTCATCTGGGTGACGGTCAACGACACCGAAACGGGAACCGGCTTGCCGTTGTCGATCCGGCGATGCTCCCACTCGAAGTTCGCCACTCCCTTCTGTATGGCCTCACCGATCAGCTCGCGCACCTTGTCGGCCGTTTTCTTGCCGTCGGGCTGCATTTCGGGCGACAGATCACCGGGGCTGCGTCCGATCAAATCAGCCGCCGACTTGGCTCCCAACAGCCGGACGGCGGCATTGTTGCAGTGGATGACCTCGCGCTCGTTCAGCATAAGGATGGCCGCCGCGCTGTTGTCGTAGGCGAAACGCGCGAAGGCGCCGCCGCCATCGTCCTTGCGAGAGAAAAAAGCCCCGAACCCCATGGCACTCTCCACTTGGGAAGTTTGCATATGGGAATATCGCGCAAGACGTTCGGCGAGGCACGCTCACCAAAGAGGAAAAATCCCTCACTTTGGTATAAAGCTGTGCTTAAGGTCAGGTCCCGACCAAGGGCTGACGTCGAATCCCGCCGCTGCGCACCGCCGCAAACAACGCCACAACCACAGATGGCTACAGCCCAACTATAGCTTTAAGAATCCCCCTGGAACGATGCCTGGGAACCTTGTCGCGCCCGTCAGAACCGTGTTACCGTCACTAATTACGGCGGAAGATACGAACAGCAACGCTGTCGAATAATAAAGCATCCCGCCAAGAACGTTCCCAGGGAGGAAGAAATATGGTTGTTCGGCACATCAAGGCCCTTTTCGTCTTCGCGGCACTGTTCATTTTCGCGGCGCTGACGGCGGCGCGTCCCTCCATGGCCGAGGAGCGCGCGACGACCGAGGAGGCGCAGGCGCTGGTGGTCAAGGCGGTGGAGCTGTACAAGTCGGCCGGCCGCGAAAAGGCCCTGGCGGCCTTTGCCGATCCCAATGGCGGGTTCATGCCCAAAGACCTCTATATCTTCATGCTCGACATGAAGGGCACCATGATCCTGCACGCCAAGAACCCCGGCCTGAACGGCAAGGATCTGGCGAACCTGAAGGATTCCGACGGCAAGCTGTTCGTGGCCGAGCAGGTGAAGGTGGCGTCGGAAAAGGGCTCGGGCTGGGTCGATTACAAGTGGGTCAACGCCGCCACCAAGAAGATCGAACCCAAGACTTCGTTCATCCAGCGCGCCGACGACGTTCTCATCGGCTGCGGCGCCTACAAGCAATAACCATCCGCACGTGACGCGCGGTGAACCGGCGGGCGGGCCCACGCGCCCGGCTGCCGGCACGTGCGCGCGGTCGGCTGGGATATGCACGCAAGAACGAAGGGCAACGGGATGATCGCGCGCCTTAAGAACTTGAACATCGCGCTGAAGGTGTTCGTCGCGCCGGTCCTGCTGATGGTCAGCATGGCCGTGCTTGCCGCCATCTTCCAACACGGCATCGGCCGCCAGGACGCCGCCCTGGTGGATCTGTACGAAGGCTCGGTGCGCAAGGACAAGATTATCGCCCGGCTGGAGGCGGACAGCATCGGCGTGCAATCCGACCTGTACCGCCTGCTGGGATGGCAGAGCAGCGGCGTCGAGAAAGCCAAGGTGACGGGCCTGGAAAAGTCCATCCTGGCCGATTTGGACCAGTTGGACCGCCTGTTCGCCGACTACCGCGCCCAGGTGCGCGACGAGTCCGAGGCCAAGCTGGCCGACGGGGTCAAGGCGGCGCAGGCGTCGTTCAAGACGGCGGTGCGCGAAGTCACCGACATGTACGCCATCGACGAAGTCACCGCCCTGGTGATGATGGTGAACACCGAACAGCAATATGCCGGGCTGATCGCCGCCCTGGGCGCCGTGGCCGCTGCCAGCGACCGCCACACGGCCGAGGTTTACGACCAGGCCAAGCAGGTGGCGTCGTCGGCCAAGGCCACCTATTTCTCGATCTTTGCCGCCTTCCTGGTGGCGGGAGTGGCGGTCACGGTCCTGCTGGGCCGGCTGATCGCCCGCCCCATCAGCGACCTGACCACCGTGATGAGCCGTCTGGCCGAGGGCGACACCCAGGTGGCCGTCCCCGCCATGGACGGCCACGACGAAACCGCCGCCATGGCCCGCGCCGTCGCCGTGTTCCGCGACAACATGGCCAAGGCCCGGGAATTGGAAGCACGCGACGAGCAGCAGCGACGTGCCGCGGCCGAACGGCTGGCCCGACGCGAAAGGCTGATCGCCGCCTTCGACGACACCATGCGCGGCGTGCTGCAGGCGGTGATGAGCAACGTGGATTCGGTCTACGGCATGGCCAATTCACTGGAAACCACCGCCTCGCAGACCAGCCGCCAGGGCGCCGCCGTGGCCAGCGCCGCGCAGCAATCGGCCGCCAACGTGCAGACCGTGGCCGGCGCCGCCGAGGCGCTGGGCCAATCGGTGCAGGAGATTTCGCGTCAGGTCGCCGACACCGCCACCATCGCCAGCGAGGCGGTGGACGGCATTCAATCCGCCAGCAGCACCATCGAGGGGCTGGACGACGCCTCGCGCCGCATCGGCGAAATCGTCGGCATGATCACCGCCATCGCCGGGCAGACCAACCTGTTGGCGCTGAACGCCACCATCGAGGCGGCGCGGGCCGGCGAAGCCGGCAAGGGCTTCGCGGTCGTCGCCAACGAGGTCAAGCATCTGGCCAACCAGACCGCCAAGGCCACGGAAGAGATCGCCACCCAGATCGGCGGCATCCAGGCGATTTCGCGCGATGCCGTCACCGCCATCCGCACCGTGCGTCAGACCATCGACCGCGTAAACGCCGTGGTGGCGTCCATCGCCTCGGCGGTGGAGGAACAGACGGCGGCGACCCACGAAATCGTCCACAACGTCCAGCAGGCCGCGCTCGGCAACAACGAGATCACCGGCAATATCGGCGAGGTGTCGGCGGCCGCCGACGCCACCGGCGCGCTGGCCGCCACCTTGCTGGAAGCCGCCAACGGCCTGAACGGCCATGCGGCGACGCTGGAACAGGAAATCTCGCGTTTCCTCAGCGGGGTCAACGCCGGCTGATACCATATCCCGCTGATCGGAACCGATCAGCGGGCGCCCTCAATCGGCGGGCGGGTTTCTCCGAAACCCTGGCCTCCCGCGGCATAAGCCGCGCGGCCCCTTGGGCCTAACCAAATCCCGATGAGTTCCACTCACCGGGAGTTGGTATGAGTTGCCTATGCCGCACCTGGGGGCGCACCGGCGCCCCAGGTCCTGTCAGTGCGCCTCGTCCCACGAGCCGCCGATGCCGGTTTCCACCACCAGCGGCACATCCAGGCTGGCGGCGTCTTCCATCACCTGCTTGACCAGCGCGCGGGTGGCTTCGATTTCGGTGTCCGGCACCTCGAACACCAGTTCGTCATGCACCTGCAGCAGCATGCGCGCCGACAGGTTGGCCCGTCGCAACGCCTCGGGCAGCCGGATCATGGCACGCTTGATGATGTCGGCGGCGCCGCCCTGGATGGGGCCGTTGATGGCGGCACGCTCGGCAAAGGCGCGCAGCGGCCCCTTGCCGTTGATGTCGGGCACGAACACCTTGCGGCCGAACAGCGTGGTGACGAAGCCGTGGGCGCGGGCTTCTTCCTTGGCCCGCTCCATATAGTCGCGGATTTCCGGGAAGCGGCCGAAATAGGCGTCGATGAAGCTTTTCGCCTCGCCGTTGCTGATGCCCAGTTGCTGGGCCAGACCGAAGGCGGAAATGCCGTAGATGACGCCGAAATTGATGGCCTTGGCGCGACGGCGCAGGCTGGGATCCATGCCTTCCACCGGCACGCCGAACACCTGCGACGCGGTGATGGCGTGGATGTCGGCGCCGGAATGGAACGCCTGCTTCAGCCCCTCGATCCCCGCCACATGGGCGACCAGCCGCAGCTCGATCTGCGAATAGTCGGCCGACAGGATGACGAAGCCCGGCTCGGCCACGAAGGCGTGGCGGATCTTGCGGCCTTCCTCGGTGCGGATGGGGATGTTCTGCAGGTTGGGGTCCGACGACGACAGCCGCCCGGTGGTGGTGGCCGCCAGCGAATAGCTGGTGTGGACGCGCCGGGTGTCCGGGTTGACCTGACCCACCAGGGCGTCGGCATAGGTGCTTTTCAGCTTGGACAGCTGGCGCCAATCCAACAGCCGCGCCGGCAGGGCATGGCCTTGCGCGGCCAGCTCCTCCAGCGCGTCAGCGCCGGTGGCCCATTGGCCGGTCTTGGTCTTCTTGCCGCCGGGCAGGCCCATTTCCTCGAACAGCACCTTGCCCAACTGGGCCGGCGAGGCGACATTGAATTCGTGCCCGGCCAAGGCGTGGATGTCCTTTTCCAGCTCGCCCATGCGGCGGCCGAATTCTTCCGACAGCGCCAGCAGCGCCGCCTGGTCCACCTTGATGCCCCGGCGTTCCATGGCGGCGATCACCGCCACCAGCGGCCGTTCCAGCGTCTCGTACACCGTGACCATGCGCTCGGCCAGCAGGCGCGCCTTCAGCAGCGCATGCAGACGCAACGTGATGTCGGCGTCCTCGGCGGCATAGGCCAGCGCCTTGTCCAGCGGCACGCGGTCGAAGGTGATCTGCGCCTTGCCGGTGCCGCAGACGTCGGCGAACTTGATGGTGGCGTGCCCGAGGTGCAGCTCGGCCAGTTCGTCCATGCCATGGCCGTGGCTGGCGCCGTCCAGCACATAGGACATCAGCATGGTGTCGTCCAGCGGCGCCACCGCGATGCCGCAGCGGGCCAGCACGTGCATGTCGAATTTCAGGTTATGCCCGACCTTCAGCACTGCGGGATCGGCTAACAGCGGCCCAAGGCGGGACAGCACGACGTCGCGCGGCAGGATCTCGGGCGCCGCCGGAGCGCCGGGATCGCCCAGCAGCAGCGAGCCCTGCGCCTGCGCCGGAGAATGCTTGACCGGGATATAGCAGGCGCGGCCGGGTGCCACCGCCAGCGACACGCCCACCAATTCGCAGCGCAACGCATCCAGGCCGGTGGTTTCGGTATCCACCGCCACCAGTCCGGCGCGGGTGGCGTCGGCGACCCAGCGGTCCAGCGCCGCTTCGGTGGTCACCAATTCGTATTCCACCTTGTCCGGCGCCACCGGTGCGGCGACCGGAGCGGGTGCCTGGGTGGGGGTAACGCGGGCGGGCGCGGCGGCGGGGGCGGCCGGCTTGGCCGCTCCACCCAGGCGGGCCAGGATGGATTTGAACCCCATCTGCTGGACGAAATCGGTCAACATTTCCGGCGCGGGCGTGCGCTTGACCAGAGCCTCCAGCGGCTCGACCACCGGCACGTCGCGCTTCAGGCGCACCAATTCGCGGCTGATGCGCGCCATCTCGGCATTGGCCAGCAGGGTTTCGCGCCGCTTGGGCTGCTTGATTTCGCCGGCCCGCGCCAGCAGGGCATCAAGGTCGCCGTATTCGGTGATCAGTTGGGCGGCGGTCTTGACGCCGATGCCGGGCACGCCGGGCACGTTGTCGGTGGGATCGCCGCACAGCGCCTGCACGTCCACCACCTTGTCGGGGGTGACGCCGAATTTCTCGATCACCTCGGGCGTGGCGATGATGCGGCTTTTCAGCGGGTCCATCATCTCGACGCCGTCGCCCACCAGCTGCATCAGGTCCTTGTCGGACGACACGATGGTGACGCGGGCGCCGCGCGCCACCGCCTGGGCGGCATAGGTGGCGATCAGGTCGTCGGCCTCGTAGCCTTCAAGTTCCAGGCAGGGCACGTTGAAGGCGCGCGTCGCCTCGCGGATCAGCGGGAACTGGGGCACCAGTTCCTCGGGCGGCGGCGGCCGGTGGGCCTTGTATTCGGGATAGATGTCGCTGCGGAAGGTCTTGCGCGCCGCGTCGAAGATGACCGCCAGATGATCGGCGTCGGTTTCGTTCAACAGCTTCAGCAACATGGTCGTGAAGCCGTAGACCGCGTTGACGGGGGTGCCGTCGGCGCGGGTCATCATGGGCAGACCGTGGAAGGCCCGGAAAATGAATCCCGAGCCGTCCACCAGATAAACGTGGCGCGGGTCGCTCACCTCAGTGACCGTGGGCCTTGGCGCCCTCGGCCAGCACATAGGTGCGCGAGCAATAGGGGCAGACCACTTCGTGGGCGTCACCGAAATGCAGGAACACGCGGGGATGGCCCAGCGGGCCGACGCCGCCGTCGCAGGCGACGGTGGCGGTGTCGACCGTCTGGGTCTCGACCTTGGCCGGGGAAGCGGGGGTGCTTTCGAATGCGACAGACATGGCGGACATCATCCGTTGACCGTGGAAACGGCCGGATGATACCCATGTCGCGCCATGGTTCAAACACTCATCCGCCAAGACCTTCCCGACAACGCCATCGAAGCCGATGACCTGCGCAAGGTCTATCGCGGCAAACGCGGCGAAAAAGTGGCGCTGGACGGCATCTCGCTGTCGATCCCGCGCGGTTCGTTCTTCGGCCTGCTGGGGCCCAACGGCGCCGGCAAAAGCACCTTCATCAACATCCTGGCCGGGCTGGTGATCAAGACGGCGGGCACCGCCCGCATCTGGGGCCACGACGTCGGCGCCGCGCCCCGCGAGGCCAAGGCGGCCATCGGCGTGGTGCCGCAGGAACTGAACCTGGACCCGTTCTTCACCCCGCGCGAATTGCTGGAAGTCCAGGCCGGCATGTACGGCGTGCCCAAGGCCCAGCGCCGCACCATGGACATTTTGGAAGCGGTGGGCCTGGCCGACAAGGCCGACGCCTATGCCCGCACGCTGTCGGGGGGCATGCGCCGTCGCCTGCTGGTGGCCAAGGCCATGGTGCACACGCCGCCGGTGCTGGTGCTGGACGAACCCACCGCCGGCGTGGATATCGAGCTGCGCCAGTCGCTGTGGGCTTACGTCAAGGAACTGAACCGCGCCGGCACCACCATCGTGCTGACCACCCATTACCTTGAGGAAGCCGAGGAACTGTGCGACCGCATCGCCATCATCAACCATGGCAAGCTGGTCGCCTGCGAGGCCAAGGACGCGCTGCTGGGCCGGCTGGATTCCAAGGCGGTGATCCTGACCCTTGACCGGCTGCCCGCTGCCTTGCCGCCGGCCCTGGCCGCATTGTCGCCCGAAATCCGCCCCGATGGGCGCATGATCGTCCATTACAAGCCGTCCGAGATGCCTGTCGCCGGCATCCTCGAGGCGGTACGGACTGCCGGTCTGACACTGGTTGACCTATCGACCGAGGAAACCGACCTGGAGGACATCTTCCTGCAGCTCACCTCGTCCAAGGCCCGATGACCGCCCGCACCCTCGCCAGTCTTGTTCTCGTCTTCCTGCTGTCGGCCTGCGCCGCCCAATACCAACTTCCCGGCCCCGCCGTCACCCAACCCCAGCTGAACGGCGACCATTGGCTGTCCGCCGATGGGGTGCGCCTGCCCATGCGCGGCTGGATGCCCCACGGCGCGCCGCGCGCGGTGGTGCTGGCGCTGCACGGCATGAACGATTACTCCAACTTTTTCGACGAGCCGGGCCAGTATCTGGCCGCCAAGGGCATCGCCGCCTATGCCTATGACCAGCGCGGCTTCGGCCGGGCGCCGCGGGCGGGCACATGGTCCGACGCCCAGGCCATGGCCG
>DATGXU010000638.1:0-3272 GCA_035298685.1 Magnetospirillum sp.
GATGGCCTGGGTCAGGTGGCGTTCCGACCCCATGGGATACTGCACCGGCACGCCCGCCACCTCGACGTTGTCGAAGCCCTTGGCGGCTTCGGTGACGGCGGCGATGGCCTGGGGCTTGTTGTTCTCGATGCCGATCACCACCTTGGGCGCGCCCAGGGCGTGCGCCATGATGCGGGCGCCGTCCACCACCTCGGCGGCGTATTCGCGCATCACGCGGTCGTCGCAGGTCAGGTAGGGCTCGCACTCGGCGCCGTTCAGCAGCAGGGTGTGGATTTTTTTCTGCGTGCCCAGGCCCAGCTTGACCGCCGACGGGAAGGTGGCGCCACCCATGCCGACGATGCCGGCCTCGGCGACGCGGCGGCGGATGGTTTCCGGCTCGGCGGCGAAGGGATCGGCGATGGCGGCGGGCAATGGGGCCCATTCCTCCTTGCCGTCCACCAGCAGCACGATGGTCTTTTGCGGCAGGCCCGACGGATGCGGCGCGGTGACCTCGGTGATGGCCTCGATCACGCCCGAGGTGGGGGCGTGGGTGGGCGCCGACACCGGGCCGCCGGCATGGGCCAGCACCTGGCCCTTCAGCACGCGGTCGCCGACGCTGACCACCGGCTCGGCCGGGGCGCCGATATGCTGTTGCAGCGGCAGGTACAGCGCGGTCGGCAACGGCAGGACGACGATGGCGGACTCGGCGGTGCGGTCCTTGCGGTAATCGGGGTGGACGCCGCCACGCACGGGAAACAGCTTCATGGCCGGTGGCCCCCTCAGTTGCTGCCTAGGTCGGCGTGCGGTTTATCCCAATGCCAGGTGCCCAGCGTCACCGGCACCTTGCACATGTGAATGGCCTCGGTCGGGCAGATCTTGAAGCACTTCTGGCAGCCGTGGCACTGGTCGGTGATCACGGTGTGCACGTGCTTGACCGAGCCCACGATGGCGTCGGACGAGCATTCGCCGATGCAGCGCAGACAGCCGATGCACAGGTCTTCGTTGATGACGGCGAATTGCGGGCCGGCATCCTCGTGCTCGGACAGGTCGGCGGCGACGCCCAGGCGCTTGGCCAACGCCTCGGCCACCGCCTTGCCGCCGGGGGCGCACAGGGTGACGGGGGCGTGCTCGTGCGCCAGGGCGGCGGCGTACTGGCCGCAGCCCACATAGCCGCACTGGCCGCATTGCGAACCGGGCAGCATGCCCGCCAGTTCGTTCTCCAGCGGGTCTTCCTCGACCGCCAGCAGCTTGGCGGCGACGCCCAGCAACCCGCCCAGGGTCACGCCAATCACGGTCAGGGAACCAACGTCGATCAACATGCTGGCGATCTCCTACTTGGCGCCCATGCCGGAAAAGCCCATGAAAGCCAGCGCCAACAGGCTGGCGGTGATGAAGCCGATGGGCGGGCCGGCGAACAGGCGCGGCACGTCGGCCAGGGCGACGCGCTCGCGCAGGCCGGCGAACAGCACCATCACCAGGCTGTAGCCCAGCGACGAGGCAAAGGCGAACAGGGTCGAGTCCATGAAGCCGTACTTGCCTTCCACCAGCAGCAGGGTGACGCCCAGCACGGCGCAGTTGGTGGTGATCAGCGGCAGATAGATGCCCAGCAGCTTGAACAGCGCGGGCGAGAACTTGCGGAACGTCGCCTCGGTGAACTGCACGGCGGCGGCGATCACCAGGATGAAGGTGACGGTGCGCAGATAGCCCAGGTGATAGGGTTCCAGCAGGAACCGCTCCAGCGCCCAGTCGCCCATGGACGACACGGTGATGACGAAGGTGCAGGCGGCGCCCATGCCGATGGCGGTGTCCACCCGGGTGGTCACGCCCATGAACGAGCACAGGCCCAGGAAGCGCGCCAGGATGACGTTGTTCACCAGCGCCGCGCCGACGATCAGTAGAATGATGTCCTGCATGGGTTCGGGTCCCTATGAACGGTCCACCCCGCACTCGGCGTCATGGCCCGAGGCGCGGCGAAGGTAATGGGGGGCAAGCTCGCCCCGTTTGGTCTGCCGAAGCGATTTAAAGCGCACCACGCCCAGGCCTACGGCCAGCCCGGACAGCGTTGCCGCTGCCGCGCCCAGATCGCCGCCGCCCAGCTTTTGGGCGGTGACTCCAGCCACCAGCATGAAGGCCAGCGGCAGGCCATAGGCGGTCAGCGAGGCGCGGCGCAGGGTGTCCTCGGCCACGCCGACGACGATGCGCTCGCCCACCTGGAAATCGTGGTCGTTGGCCATGGCGAACCGCCGCGCCACCAGCCGCGCGCTGCCCGGCTTGGCACCGCAGGTGGCCGAGGCATGGCAGCCGCCGCAGGCGGTGGTCTGTTCCGGTTCCAGCCACGCCACGCCGCCTTCGACCGCGACGACGCGGGCGACGCCCTCGATCAGTTCGCGGTCGGACACGTCGGGAAGGCCGGAAACGGCGGCGGCCATGGGGTCAGGCCTCGACCTTGCCGATCACGCCCTGGGGCGTGACGGTCAGCGCCATCTGGCCGCCGGCGGCACGCAGCAGCTCGCGCTGGCGGTCGGGCGGGGTCAGCAGCAGGGCGGTGGACAGGCCGTCGGCCTGGGTGGCGGTGTCGGCCACCACCGAAACGCCCAGCAAGGCCGGCGCGGTGCGGCCGCTGCGCGGGTCGATCAGGTGGGTGAAGCGGCCCTGATCGTCGAACAGGGTGCCATAGCCGCCCGAGGTGGACACCGCCTTGTCGACCACGTCGATTTCGGTGACCGCCTTGCTGGGATCGGCCGGGTTGGCGATGCCGATGCGCCAGGCGGTGCCGTCGGGCTTGGTCGACAGCGCGCGGGGCTCGCCCATGTCCACCAGCATGCGGTCGAAGCCGTGGCCGCGCAGCACCTCGGCCACCTTGTCGGTGATGTAGCCCTGGGCGCCGCTGTTCAGCGTCACCGCCATGCCGGGACGGGCGAAGGCGACGCGGCGGGCGCCGATTTCAACGTTCTGCCAGCCCACCAGGGCCAAGGCGGCGTCGAGGTCGCGCTGGCTGGGGCCCTCGGCGGCGGGGGTGGCGCCGGTGAAGTGGCGGAAATAGGCCTGCCACACCGGCTGGATGGTGGGGTCGTAGGCGCCGCCGGACAGCCGGGCCAACTCCAGCGACTTCTGCAGCAGGGCGACCAGATCGGCCGGCGCGTCGTCCAACCGGCCGTCACGGTTCAGCGTCGAGATGGCCGAGTCCGCGCGATAGACGCTGAAGATGCCTTCCAGCCGTTCAAGCTCGGCCAGGGCGGCCTCGATGGCGGCGCGCGCCTTGGCCTCGTCGCTGGCGACCAGCTTGATGGAGG
>DATGXU010000639.1:0-36730 GCA_035298685.1 Magnetospirillum sp.
CGACGACCTGCCCATCAGGTACGCCCTCGGCCGTATCGCCAATCAGCGTAACGCAGCCAAGGTTCGCCTCATCAAGAAGAACGCGACGCAGTCAAAGGGCTGATCAAGGCCAAAATCAGCGGTCTTCACCGGACGGATACGCTTCAGATCGATTATCGCCCGGTTTCCGCGTTGCTGCCGTCCGCGCACAATCCCCGCACCCATTCCCCCAAGCAGGTACGGCAGATCGCCGACAGCATTCGCCAGTTCGGCTTCACCAACCCCATCCTGATCGACGGGGCCGGCACCGTGATCGCCGGGCATGGCCGCCTGCAGGCCGCTCGGCTGTTGGGCATGGAAAGGGTGCCGACAGTCTGCCTCGACCACATGACCGAAGCGCAGAAGCGCGCCTATGTCATTGCCGACAATCGTCTGGCCGAGAATGCCGGGTGGGATCGTAAGCTGCTGGCGCTGGAATTCCAGTATCTCGACAGCCTGGAGCTGGATTTTGACCTCACCCTCACCGGTTTCGAAGTGGCCGAAATCGACGTGCTGATCGGTGAACTGGATGGCGAGGTTGATGACGCCGACCAGGTACCCGAAATCCCGGACGACGCGGTTACCGTCAGCCGGCCCGGCGATCTGTGGCTGATCGGCCGTCATCGCCTGCTGTGTGGGGATGCCACGCAAGCCTCCGCCTTCGCCGCTCTGATGGCAGAGGCCAGGGCGCAGATGGTGTTCATCGATCCGCCGTACAATGTGCCCATCGACGGCCATGTCTGCGGCTTGGGGCAGGTCAAGCACCGCGAATTCGCCATGGCGGCGGGCGAGATGAGCGAGGCGGAATTCGTCGGTTTTCTCAAGGGTGTGTTCGGCCATCTGGCCGAGCACAGCGCCGACGGCGCCATTCACTATGTCTGCATGGATTGGCGCCACCTGGGCGAAGTGCTGGCGGCCGGGCGGGCCACCTATAGCGAGCTCAAGAACCTCTGCGTGTGGAACAAGGACAATGCCGGCATGGGCTCGCTCTCCCGGTCGAAGCACGAACTGGTGTTCGTCTTCAAGTCCGGCAGCGGACGCCACATCAACAACATCGAACTGGGCCGTCACGGCCGGTATCGCAGCAATGTCTGGGACTATCCCGGCATCAACACCTTGCGCCAGGGCCGCCAGGACGACCTGGCCATGCACCCGACGGTGAAGCCGGTGGCCCTGGTCACCGATGCCATTCGCGACTGCTCCCGGCGGGATGGCGTCATCCTCGATTGCTTCGCCGGCTCGGGCACCACTTTGGTGGCGGCCGAACAGACCGGCCGGATCGGCTATGGCATGGAGTTGGACCCGGTCTACGTCGACACCATCGTGCGGCGTTTGGCCGAAACCTGCGGCCTGGAGGCGCGTCATGGCGTCAGCGGGGAAACCTTTGCGGATGTCGAGGCCGGCCGAAAGAGCGAGGAGGACTGGGGATGAGTGGCGATTGCAAGGTGGGATACGGCAAGCCCCCAAAGCACAGCCAGTTCAAGAAGGGCCAGTCCGGGAACCCCGCCGGCCGACCGAAGCGGGAAAAGACGCATTACCGAAACGTCTGGGAGCCGCTGCTCAAGATCATGGGGCAAGAGCTCATGGTGACCATTGGAGGAAAGGCCGAGCCGATGGCGGCGATTGATGCGCTGTACCGGCAGCTCTTTGCGAAAGCCTTGAAGGGAGACCGCCGCGCAAGCACCTACCTGATCGAACGCTGGGAAGCGCATTGGACGGCAAACGAGCTGCAGAAGATCGAGTTCCTCAAGGAACTGATCGAGAGCGATGCCGACATCGTCGCTGGGCTGCAAACTGGCCGCCGCGTAGAACGCTTCACCGGCGATTGATGCTTCCCGTTTTCTGACCCAAGCGGTCGCGCACCACCAGCGAGGTCGTTCCCGCGCGTTCGGGAGCGACCTCTCCCACTTTCACACCGATGCGATCGCGGATCACATAGCGCTCCCCCGATCCCTCGCGCTCCAACGAGCCGGTGCGGAGTCCCGCTCGACCTCGCAGGACCGACTTTCCGTCGGGGTGCGGCGTGATCGTCGTCCCCGGCGCCAGCTGCACCATGGGATCAGCCACCTCATCCGCCTTCAGCGGTTCGGGGGGCAAAGCCACCGAGGCCATCATTGCCAGCGCGGCCATCGTCCTCCACATGACCTCCTCCGGTCTAGCTTAGGGTGCCTGATATCGGCGGCGGCGGGGGAAGCCCGTCCTCGGCCAGCGGAAAGTCGGCAAACAGCAGCGGCAGATGCCCGTGCCGCGTCGCCGTCACCACGTTGTCCAGCCAGCGGGCATAGGCCGGGTCAGGCCCCCGGGCGCTCTCCGCCAAGTCCGGGAAGGTTGCGATAAACTTTGCCGCCATGTCGCTTGGCGATTGGGGGGTGTTTTCCCAGCCGAAGACAGCATCCCCCTCCGCCGTGCTGTAGGTCGCCGCCAGATTCCAATCGCGAGGTTCCCAGCCGTTGGTGCAGACGTTGTCCGCCGTCGCCAGCGAGCAGCGCCAGTGCAGGCCGGACGGCGACAAGCCGGGGCCGATGCGCAGCCGCTCAAATCCGGCCCGGTGCAGTTCGCGGACCATGGCCAGAAGCCTGCCGGCACGGTGGAGAATGGGGTCGTCCACGTGATCGAGGAAGGCGATCAGGCGCTTGGCGACCTCGGCCATGGTGGCGCAGCGATAGGGGGTATAGCGGTCGGCCGAGGCCTCCTTGGGGCTGGCCACGATGGAATAGCATTCGTCTTTGCAGGTGCCGACAGCGGGAATGTCGGCCATCGGTAACAGCCAGGCGCGCTCGATGCTGCCGACGGTCATGTCCAGCAGGACACACAAGAGAAACGCGCCGTCATTGGCGTTGAAGGTCTTGCGGCGCACATCGAACTGAAAGGTGGTTCTGCCGCCTTCCGGCCGCTTGACCCGCCCCTTCACCTGGATCGGCAGACTGCGCCCGCTGACCTTGTCGTGGAGGATCAGGTCAATGCCGTCGTCATCGGCCAGGGCGAGGAACGGCGGCAGGCGCCCGCCCGAGGTGAGCATCAACTGCGCGGCAACAACTGTCTCGCCGATTTTTCCGATTTGAGTGGTGGTCAGGGCACTTTCCATACCAGCCTCGCACGTCATGGTGGCTCCAGTAACGCTTGCCGTAGCGGGGGCAGTCAACACGAATGTGACTCATCGTCTGTAGACCGATTGTCATCATCGGCGTTGCCTTCGGGGCATGGATATCCGGAGGCGCCTTGGCTTGAACGTGCAGCGCCTGCGCCGGCAAAAGGGCTGGTCGCAGGAGGCGTTGGCGTTCGAGAGCGGCCTGCACCGGACCTATATCAGCGGCATTGAGCGCGGCGTGCGCAACCCGACCATCGAGATCGTCGATCAACTGGCGCAGACGTTGGATGTGCCGGCCAGTGTGCTGCTGGCCGAGAGTGGCGCGGCCGGTTAGGCCAGCGCCAGCAAGTCGCGGACGGCGCCCTCGATCAGGCGCCAGGGCAGGGTTTCGCGTTCCTGCGGCGAGGCACAGCAATAATCGAGCGCCACCTGAAGCTTGCCGGCGATGCCGGCCGGGCCGAGGGCGGGCGCGGCCGCCAAGACCAGCGCCACCTCGGCCAATTGATGATCGAGTTCGGCAACATGAGCCGCTGTGGGACCATCGTCATCGCCTGCCGCCACCGCGGAAGCAAATCTCAAGAATATCGCCTGCCATTTTCGACAAATGTCCTCGGCAAAGTCTTTGTCCTTTTCGGACATAACTTCCTCCCATTTGGTCACCGCTACCATGGGGTGAAGGGTGGCGAAGTCAAGTCGAGCGGGGTCTGTTCGGTAGCTGTCAATTCTGACGAATTCGTCTTTTCAGTGGACTTCCCAGCGCCGGCAAGCATTGCTTGGGGGAGAGAGTAAATGGCAGCTCCTGCTAACCCCGACCGGGCCGCCGGCGGGGCATGGGGTGGTGGGAGCGCCGCGATGGTCGCAGCGCCCGCACCGGAGCCCGACGCCCATGACCACCCGCGAGACCGTTTCCACCACCAAGCCCAGTGCCGCCAAGGCGCCGGAGACCAAGACGGCCTGCCTGATCCGCCTGCTCAAACGCAAACGCGGCGCCACCCTGGGCGAATTGGTCAAGGCCACCGGTTGGCAGGCCCATTCGGTGCGCGGCGCCATCAGCGGCACGCTCCGCAAGAAGCTGGGCCTTACCGTCCTCCACCAGCCCATGGACGGCCGCGGCCGTATCTACCGTCTCGTCGCCGAGGGCTGAGCATGCGCCGCTGGAAGCTCGACACCAAGGAACTGGCCCGCGATCTGGCAGACCTGCCCGAGTTGCCGCTCGACAGCCTCAAACAGCGGTGGGCGGAGCTTTACGGGGCGCCGCCGCCGTCCCGTCTGGGGCGGCGGCTGATGCTCTACGCCATCGCCTACCGCCTGCAGGAAAACGCCCTCGGCGGCCTCAAGCCGGCGGTGGCGCGCGCCTGTGCTCGCGCCGCTGAAGCCCTGGCCGCCGGCCGGCCGGTGGCGCCGGCGCCCGTCTTCAAGACGGGCACCCGCCTACTGCGCCAGTGGCAAGGCGTAACGCACGAGGTGGTCCTGCTCGACGACGGAATCCGCTACCAGGGCAAGACCTGGCGTTCGCTGTCGGAAGTCGCCCGCGCCATCACCGGGGCACAGTGGTCGGGGCCACGCTTCTTCGGGCTCAAAGGAGGGCCGCGATGAAGGGCAAGCCCGCCGTCAAACGCTGCGCCATCTATACCCGCAAGTCCTCGGAAGAAGGGCTGGAACAGGATTTCAATTCGTTGCATGCCCAGCGCGAAGCCTGCGAGGCCTTCATCAAAAGCCAGAAAGGCGAAGGCTGGGCGCTGGTGCCGACCGCCTATGATGATGGCGGCCTGTCGGGCGGCACCATGGAGCGCCCGGCGTTGCAACGGCTGCTGGCCGACATCGCCCTCAAGAAGGTCGACGTGGTGGTGGTCTACAAGGTCGATCGCCTGACCCGCTCGCTGGCCGACTTCGCCAAGATGGTCGAGGTGTTCGACGCCCACACCGTCTCCTTCGTCGCCGTCACCCAGCAGTTCAACACCACCTCGTCCATGGGCCGGCTCACCCTCAACATCCTGCTGTCCTTCGCCCAGTTCGAGCGCGAGGTCACCGGCGAGCGCATCCGCGACAAGATCGCCGCCTCCAAGAAGAAGGGCATGTGGATGGGCGGCAACGTGCCGCTGGGCTACGACGTGCGGGACCGCAAGCTGGAGGTCAATGCCGGCGAGGCCGAGCGGGTGCGGCATATCTTCCGCCGCTACCTCGACCTTGGCTGTGTGCGCCGGCTGCGGGAGAACCTGCAGCATGCCGGCCATCGCTCGAAATCGGGCGGGTCCTTTTCTCGCGGCGCCCTCTATGCCCTACTGTCCAATCCCCTCTATATCGGCGAAATCCGCCATAAGGATGTCCGTCATCCCGGCCTGCACCAGGCCATCATCGGCCGGGAATTGTGGGATGCCGTGCAGGCGCGTTTGGCCAGCAATGCCCCCGAGCGGCAGGCCAATCGCAAGGTCGAGGCCAGTCCGTTGCTCGGCAAGCTATTTGATGAAAATGGCGAGCGGCTGACGCCGAGCCATGCGGTCAAGAACGGCCGCCGTTATCGTTACTACATATCGCAATCGCTGGTGACCGGCGGCGGTGACGGCCAACGGCGCTGGCGGCTGCCGGCCCATGCGCTCGAAAGCATGCTCGCCGAGGCGGTCCGGCACTTTGTGGCCGATCCCGGTGCCGTCAGTGATGGTGCTCGCGATGCCGGGATGGCCGCCGAGTTCCTGCCGGTGATGCTGGATCGGCTCAAGTGGGATCCGGCCGAGCCGCTGTCCATGGTGCAACGGGTCGATCTGGGCGGCGACGGCCTTGCCCTCACCGTGGCGCTGCCCCATCCGACGGGCGAGCCGGTGCTGGTGCGCCGCCATCTCCCCATGACCATCCGTCGTCGCGGCGTCGAGATGCGCCTCGTCATTGATGACGGCCGCGCCGCAACCGCCAAGGCCGATCCCGCCCTGCTGAAAGCGATCCTGCGCGCCCGTGCGTGGTTCGACGACCTGATCGCCGGGCGGATCTCGTCGCTGGCGGCGATCGCCAAACGGGATGGGCTGTCCGACAGTTATGTCGGCCATCTGCTGCCACTCGCCTTCCTCGCCCCCGACATCGTCGAAGCGATCGTCGCCGGCACGCATCCCGCCGACCTCACCGCCGAAGCCCTGGTCAAGCACATCGAGCTGCCGCTCCAATGGGACCAGCAGAAGGCCGTCCTCGGTTTCGCCTGACCCGCCGACCAAGTGCTGGCAATGCCGATGGCCCGGACGCATCCCCCGGGCCATCGCTTTTTGGCGAACCCCCACCGCCCAACTAGCCGGCAGAGAAAAGGGGCATGGCGCAGGGCCAAAAGCGGAGGAAGACGTTGTCTCCGGTGGGAGGACAACGGCGCAAAGCGCCGGAACCCCGCGCCTTGCGGGGCAGGGGTTCGGAGAACGGCATGTCATGAAGACTAGGTGGCGGAGGGAGGGGGATTCGAACCCCCGGTAGGGTTTGACACCCTACGACAGTTTAGCAATGTGCGCGAAAATGGCTGAGACTCGCACAAATTTGGTTGCTATATTGGGGCTTGTCCCAACCTTGTCCCACTGTCCCGGTGAGCCCCAATGGCTAGCTTCAAATCACGCAATGGCCGTGTCACTGCCATCGTTCGGTATCGAGGCGTCAGTGTGACGCAGACGTTCGAGAACAAGACGCAGGCCGCTAAATGGGCCAAGGCTGTTGAAGTCGCGGTGGAGAACGGAAGCTGGCCCGTTCGTGAGCTTCTGCCTCATCATCTGGTGGAAACCTATTTCCCTCCAGTTCCGGAGCCGGAGGAGAACGCGCCGCACGACGGATGGACGCTGGAACGCGCCCTGGAGCACTATCTCAAGACCGTGAGTGAGAAGAAGAAGGGTTATCGCCAGGACCGCAATTTGGTCGCTTGGTGGCAGCGCCAGCCCATCGCTAAAAAGCTTCTAACCGAGGTGACGGCCGACGATCTCCAGGCCCATATCGTCCGTCGCTTGGCTGAGGGGCGGTCCAATAGCACCATACGGAACGAGGTGTTCCTCATCTCGGGCCTGTATAAGGTTGCCAGCGAACGCACCTCTCTTGACGGTTGGGGTTTGATTAGCCTGGAGAACCCGGTCGCTCATGTCCGCCTCCCTAAGCCCCCAGCACCACGTAAGCGGCGTTTGGAAGACGCTGAGGACGACGACGGTAAGAGCGAGGAAGAGCGCATGCTCGCCGCATTACGTGCTGGTACGGACGGCGAGCAAATGGTGCTGGTTTACGTGCTGGCCCTCGATACGGGTATGCGTCTTTCGGAATTGTTGGACGTGCGCGTAGGCCAAGTTAAGCGCACCAGGGGCGGTCGCTATATCGAACGCCCCGATTCCAAGAACGGCCACCCGCGTAAGGTGGTGCTTACACGTCGTGCCGGGACGACATTGGATACCCTGCTCGCTAAGCTTCCCGAGGACGCGGACAAGGATCGGCGCCTGTTCACCCTAGATGCCAATCAAGTGGATTACCGTTGGCGCAAGGCGCGGAAGGCCGCTGGCGTGAAAGGGTTGCACTTTCACGACCTTCGCCACGAGGGATTGTCGAGGATGGCTGAGAAGGGCCTCACCATTGGTGAGTTGGCCGAACAGTCAGGCCACCGCACGGCCCAGGTGCTGTTGCGGTATGTGAATGCCAAGGTGTCTGAGGTGGCAAAAAAGCTGGATTAGGGGAGGGTAGCGGCGGCTATCGCTATTGCGCTACTCTCCGAAAGCTGGCCTGCAAAAGACTGAAAATGATGCATCCCGCTTCAATCAATCATCTCGGCGTGACCTATAGCTTGATCCATTTGCGACAAGAGTTTCGAACATTCTCTTGGACTTGCGAGGATAAGGCCGTTCGCAAATTCAGTGTGCGCGTGCGATATACAAACCACTGTTATTCGGACGATCCGCCCACACCAATTCCACCTGGGGCGCATATGGTCCCAGACAAGCAAAAAGCTAGAATGTTCTGCCCGCACAGACATGCGCACTCGCAAAGCCTGCCCGCAATCATAGATGGCCTGTTTGTTAAGCCGGTAACCACGCTTTGCAGGACTACTCAAGAACGAAATTGGTCGATGTACCGACTGCAAATGACCCCGCAAATGGCGAATGGGTCGAAATATTATGTATTCTTGCAAATGCTCTGCAAGTTTCCGGAAATAGACGGCGTGCACTTCTTGGACCTGTGGGTCCAGAGTGCATACGAAAGGCATGATCCGGTGTTTACCGACCGACGGTTCACATTCGGTCGTGTCGCGGAGAGGGTGGCTTTGGGAATTGAGTTCTGAAAAATTTTTGGGGGTGGCTTTCACCACCCCCTGAGATATCTTCGACGAAACCAAGCCTTGCGGCCCACAGCCATAAGCAAGTGACTGGGTTGACCCCAGCGGTGCGGCGCTCTCGTTGGCCTAAGCCTTCTCAGTCGATCAGTCGCCTGCGTTACGAATATGCGCCCTTGGCATGTCAGAGTCAATGAAACTCTAGCACCCCATCACCTTCCCACCTCCCACCGCACCACCCACCCCAACAACCCCGCTCAGCGGCCACCGCAGCGGCGCGGAAGGGCATTCAGCCCGGCATGGACAGCGGCGACTAAATCCGGATATGGCGTCGCCCGCGTCCATTGAATTGGGGTGCGGCAGCGTCCATTAAGTTGCGCAACCCGCAGAAACCTTAGATTCATCGCGCGCGTGGTGTGGACACCCTGAGCGATGGCGCCGTGGTGGCGGTGGGGTGTGCCCATCACTCACTTCGTCGGCTTAGCCCACCGACTCGCCGGGTATTGAAATCCAGGCTTCCCAGCCGGCGCCTCAATCGAGTCAGCAACCGTCTTCGGCTTCCGCCCCAATCCCGCGTCCTTGGCCAACTGAGAGCGCTTGGCGGCATAATCGGGCGCCACCATCGGGTAATCGGCTGGCAAGCCCCACCGCGCCCGGTATTCCTCGGGCGTTAGATCGTGCGCAGTTTGCAGATGGCGCTTGAGCGTGCGTTGTTCCGCCCCGCATTCCAGGCAGGTGATGTAGTTGGGCGTCACCGAGCGGCGTACCGGCACGGCGGGCGATAGCTCGGCCTCGGGTTCCACTGGTGACGCGGCGCGTTCCAAGGCTGTGGCAACGCTGGAAATGAGGGAAGGGATTTCCGACACCGGCAGCGGGTGGGCGCGCAAATACGCGGTAACGATCTTGGAGGCGAGTTTGATGGGCATGGGGAGCCTCGGAAATTGACGTGGGCACCATAGGCCCATGGCGCAGATCAGTCAAAGCGCGCCCGATGAACAGGGCGCTGCGCTTGAGGCTGGTGTGCTGCGGGAGAGGGTGGCGGGTCAGATTTCGATTCGCTCACCCGCACCTGATTAATTTTTTGGCGCCTTCGATAGCCGAAGCAAAATCCTTCTTCCAACTTTGGGTAATAACCCCACGCTCCCAAGCCTTGTAGACGGCATGAAGGGCGCATTCCCTCTCGGCCTCCAAGTCCAATATAAGTTGAAGCAGGTACGCGATATCGCCGTCCGCCCCTTTGGCTGCGGACCATAACTCAGCTTCGGAGTCCGTCAGGTGCCACAGCGACTCGCCTTCGGGCGGTCGATCCGGGTTGCTTGGCGCACGCGATTCATTAGCCATGAATAGCCGGTCGCTGATTTCGTCAAGTCTGGTCATTGGCTAATTCCCACCACCGCACTTGCTCATGATCCACGCCACGCCCAAGAGTAACCAGAAGGCAGGGCTGGCTAGGATGACTATGGTGGCGCGGGGATTCCAGCGGCGCATGGCGGTATTTCGCTAAATCCCGAAGATCACACGCAACACAATAATCCCAAGCATCATTTCTATGAAGCCAGCGACGATAGCGGGGATGTAGCGCATGAGCGGGACTCCTCGGCCCATGGGGTGGTTAGGTCGTCTCAGGCAATCATACGCCCCTGCCAATCTCGGTCGCCCTAGACGTTAGGCATAGCTTGAATGCACAACCGTGAATCGCTGATAATCGCCCATCGGATGATGGAGGTGGGCAATGCTTAGATGTGTGGTGGCGATTGGCGCGGTGTTGAGCGTGGCGGCATGCGCTCCCACGGTTTATAGCCACCCAGGCAAGACGCAGGCCGACTACAATCGCGATATGTACGACTGCGAGCAGCTCGCGTCGGCCAAGACTCGCAATGATGGATTCGGCAACAATCCGCTGATTGCTGGCCAGAACATTCGCGAATGCATGGTGCGGAAGTATGGGTATTCGATTGGCGGCGGAAGCGCCAAACCTGCGTCAACACCCGTGTGTCGCAGGGATGATGGCAGTTGGATTAAGGGTGTACCGGGGTGCCCTTAAACCCGATTCAACATCCCGCCACCCTTCATCTGCCGCTGCAATTCACTGACCACGGTGGCCCTAATCTGCCCATCGACAGCTTTCGCAATGCGCTGCGCTTGGCGTTCGTCCATCTCTGAGTCGCCAGAGGATGCGGAGCCTTCGACGTTTACGGAGATTTCGGTGTGGATGACTGGCGCCGAGCTACTGGCGCCGCCACCCGCTACCATCACACCCAAGCTGCCATCCGGCCCACGACGCAGGGGCATAACTGCCTCGGGACCAGCCTCGCCAAGCTCTCCAAGTTGTGTGCCCTTGGCGAACTTGAACAGCGTTGGCGTGTTGTAGATGCCATTCACGAACGCCGAACCCTTGGCGAAGCGAGCGATTCCGTTGTCGTTGAAGGCGTTGCCGAGCTTGTTCATAAGCGGCTCGACGGTGACGGCCGGCTTGCTGGTCCATACGGTCGTGTCAGGGGTGTTCACCGGGTTCGCGCCGCCCATTGCGGAGCCGAACAAGCTGGTGAGCGCCGATCCAGCCCAGTTCATAAACGGGGCGACGACAGCACTTCTCATCTGAATCCGAACCATGTCTGCGATGGCGGAACGGGCCAGATCAGCGAACCCGGCTTTACCGGTCATCACGAGGTTGGTTAAGGCCGACTCCATCGAATCCGCGCCGCGTTTAAACGCATCAGCGGCCCCACTTGCGGCATCCCTGGCGCTGCGCTGATAATCAATATTGGCGCGCTTCACACCTGCTAACCAGTTTTCAGATGAATTGAGTTTAGATAGCTCTATGTCCTCATAGTATCGCTTTATCTCCTCGCCTGTGGCCCCCATGTCCTCCATGTAGCGGGCCGTTCCTGACGCATCGCGCATTGCTTCGTTGTAGGCGATGGTCGGAGACGCGGCGCGGGCACGCTGGCGGAACTGCGAAGCGATGCTGAGTTGGCCCAGTTTGTCGGTTAGGCGGTCGTAGCCGTCGATTTCCGCCAGCACTGCCGCAAGATTGTCATTACTGGCCTTGCTGAGCGCGTCCCTGGCGAACGTCTGCTTGGCAATAGCGTCACTGGCCTGCTGCTGGGCGACGATGCCCATTCCGTCAACGTCAACAAGTCGCGCCGATGCCTCATATTCATAGCCCTTGCTGCGGGTGGAGTCTTGGATGGCGGATAGAGATTTCGCCGCCAGCGATGAGAGGTTGGCGCGGGCCAATGCTTCTCGCTGTAGACCGCTAAGACCTTGCTCGCGAGCGGTGTTCTCCGCTTCGATAGCAACCCGCATGCGGTCGCGGTCCTGCCATGGGGCGCCGGCAATCTTCCATTCCTGGCTGGCGCCGCGCTGCGCGTCGAGAACCATTTTGGCGCGGGGATCAACCGCCTGCCGAAGCTGATCTTGCAGACCCGACTCTGCCTGCCGCAGACGCGCCAACACATCCTTATCGGTGGTCAGGGCCTGAGCGCGCCGCACGCGTTCCAAAGTGTCCCGCAATTGCTCAGCCTGCCCGCGCCAGCTTCTGTAACCGTCGCTGAGCGCCAGAACATCGCTCAATTCCTTTTCCGCATCCGACGTGCCCGGCGCCTTCGCCAGCACACCAGCCCCACCGCCTGCGGCCTGGGCCGTCTGAGCCAGCGGTGGTGGCATGGGGAGGGATAGCTTTGGTTCCGGCGCCTGCGTCAGGCTGCGTATTGCCAGCGGCATGGTTGCAGGATTCGACAGCGCCGCCGATCCCAACACCCACTTCCATCCGGGGCCGTCCATCGCGTCGGCAACGTTGCGGGCAGCGTTCGCCATGCGCTCCATCAAACCCACGATTATGGACGAATTGGCGATAACGCTCATCAGGTGGTCGAATGAGTTACCTAACCTGTCTGTGGCGGCTGCGAGTGGACTCATACCTTGCGAGGCCAGCCCCTCTAGATGCGGCTTCAGCGCCGATAGGGTGGCCTGCAATGCCTCGGCGCGCTTACCTTGGGCGGCCATTCTCTCGATGCTGATTAACTGCCCCGCGCTCAGGAAGCCCAACGCGTCATTTAATTCGCGGGCGCCTTTGGCCGGGTTTGCTAGCGCCTCACCAAGTTTGGCGGTGGCCTTGGCGATATCCTGCTCGCCAATTGCCCGCGCGAAGTCAGCCCCCATATACGCCGCGCCCTGGACTCCTGCGGCACCCAGACCGCGAATCCTGGCTAAATTCTGGACTGTCTTCTCGGCGGCTTCGCGGCTCACGCCCGGCAACTGGTTGATGCGGTCGGATAGCGCGGCCAAATCTTTCGCTGCCAACGTGCCGGCCTGCCCGGTGGCGCGGATGATGACACCGAGGTCACGCAAGTTACCCTGCTGTTCCGACAACCTGCCCATGGCTGCGGCGACAACGCCAATTGCCCCACCAACCGCAACAAATCCAGCCGCGACAGGTCCCAATACGGTGGGATAACGGGCCATAAGCCCAAGTAATTCCGGCCCCTGGACCATGAGCGCCTGGGCAGGGCCGCCGGATGCGATTGTTTGCTGCGTAAAGTTGATCGCGTTGGATTGAAGTTGTAAGCGGTCCATACGTGACATGGACGCCCAACCCTTGGCCGGAATCTTGTCTTCAATTCCCTTCAGCCGGGGCAAAAGCCCCGCCAACCGGGTCACCTCGCTGCTGATTCCGGCATAGTCTCGCTGCAACTCTCCGCGCGCTTTGATACCTGCCGCGCTATTGGCGCCGCTGGCCGCGATGACGGAATTATATCGGGTTACAGATGCGGTCAGTTTGTCCTGTAGTACGATGCGCTGAGACATGAACCCGGCGTCATCCGTCAATTGTCTGTTCAACCGCGATTCCAGCGAAAAAGCCCGCGTCTTGGCACTTTCAAGAGCGCGGAGGTCGGCCAGTTCGTTCCTATTAGCCTGCGCGGCCTTCGTCTGCGCCACCTCTTGCGCCCGCGCCGCTGCTGCCAACTTTTCCATCGCCTGCGCCTGCCTGACGGCCGCAGCGGTTCCGGCGCCCATGCCAGATGCCATCGACTGCATGGTGGCGTGCATGCGGTCTATGGCGCCCACCGCCTTGTTCATGGCCGCTTCAAGGCGATCAAAGCCACCACTGGCGACCTGACGGAGCTTTTCAGTAACACTGACGTTTTCTGCCATCTTCTTTTTAAGAGACTCCAGCGTCACGATGGCCTGTTTGGCATCAATCTGGATTTGAATAGTGCTGGTTGCAGCGGTCATTCTCGAAATTCCATGAAAAAAGCCGCCTCATTGGGCGGCTTCGATTAACGGATATGCGTGCTGTTATTAGATGGCGTTGCCTGATAGAAGGGCTTCCAGCCGTTCGCGGTCTACTCGATACCGACCGCCTACTTTGTGACCGATCCCATATTTCTGGCACCAGTACCGGACAGTGTGAATGCAGACCTCGGCCCGCTTGGCCGCAATTGACGTTGAAATGAACATGGCTTCTGACCCAATTAATCGAGAGTATCATTAATGACAATGTATAGCAGATGCGCAAAGAAAAGTAAAGATGGTAGGAAAAGAGACGGATTGCGCGCGCTGAGACGTTAAATTAAAGTGGGTCCAAAAAATTTTTAGAACCGTGTTTTGTATTTATGGTGTGTTTTGGGGAAAACAGGCGCCAGGGACGGGCGACGTTATCGTGGTCTAATAAACTGAGTATGAGGGTGGCCAAGGCCGGGTTGGGCGGGGCCTAGTGGTCCGTCCCGTCAGGGAACCCTTAAAGGTTGTGTGTGCCGCTATAGTTGGCGCGGTTAGCGGGTGCATGACGGGTTAGGCACGTCGGGCGATGCCGCGCACCGTCATTGCAGCCCAAGTGCCGCCGCGCTTAGTGGGCGCCTTTTCGGCGTTCAGGGTATCGGCAATGCGTTGGTAGCTCATGCCATCGGCGCGCAGGGCGAGGATGCGGGCGATGATGGATTGCTCAGTCTCATTGGCGACCAGCATGCGCTTACCGTCAGCGCCTTCCACCTCATCAAATCCCATCGTCGGACGGCCAACCACACGACCGTTCGCACGCATGCTGCGCATGGTATCCTTGGTGCGTTCTGCGATGGCTTCACGCTCCCATTGGGCCACGGACATGAGGACGTTAAGCACGAGTCGACCGCCAGCGGTGCGAGTGTCGATCTGATCGGACACGGACAACAGGGCAGGCTTGCCGGTGTCGGCGGGGAAGCAGGACTCAATCAGGTGGCCCAAGTCCTTCACCGAGCGCGTAAGCCGATCCAACTTCGTAACCAGTAGCGCGTCAGCCTCGCCAGCTTTCAGCATCGCCAGGGCGCGTTGCAGGCCAGGACGATCCAGTGTCTTGGCGCTTACGCCAGCATCCTCAATAACCGCCACCAGTTCGACGCCATGCAGTTTGGCGTACAGTTCCACCTTCTCGCGCTGTGCCGCGAGGCTGTGCCCATTTTCCGATTGGTCCGTGGAGCTAACGCGAACATAGGCAACGGTGCGGATCATGATGGCCTCACGGCGTGAGTTGGTAAGGCCAATATCTCATATACAAGGGGCGTAAACAACCAGAATCATAAACATGGGAACGGTTGCTTATAAGATTTCTCGGTAAGCCGATTGGCATGTTTTTTGCTTATGCCGGCGGCGCCCCTGGGACAATGGCAAGGACCTCAAACCCTCCACAACGATTTAATTTTTGCGTAGCCTGAGACAACCTCTCTCATATCAAAACGCGACCACAATATTTTAATAAATGGGGTCGCTTTTATAAAAGTTTCTACCCCCATATCGGGCATTGTATTGATTTTTGATATTAGGGCGCTGAAGTTTTTTGGTCCTGGAGAAATCATTATCGCACGTCTAATTAATTTAAATTTATCTGCGCTGTGAAGCATTTCAAGAGCATCAATATCACATAGAAAAACACCATCACTCTCTCCACTTTCTACCATCTGGTAAATTTTAGGCAATGTAAGCCTTTCGATGTCGGAAAGCGTAATTATTTTTGCATTCGCCGGTATGGCGAATATGCATCGGAGCATATCAATGCAATCATTTTTCTTACTGCGAAATCTTCGGCAATCTTCTGCGCTTGGCGCATCCTCAGTCTGGACGACCTCAGTTTCGGCATCGCCATCATCCGCCATCTCAAGCATGAAATTTTCATAGTTGAGGATGCAGCCCTTAATTTTATCTAGTAACAACACCCTGCTATCATCGTCTTCATAAAAATTCAATTTTCTGGCATATTCTTCAACAAGAAAGAGCGCCCTCTTTGCTTTATTTAGAAGATATCTATTTCCAAGGATGGTGTTGCATTCTGAGCAGCAAGGCACGGTGTCTCCATAGGAGTGCGCTCCTCCCCTTCTTTTTGCAGAGGTCATTATTGAGAATGGGATGACGTGATCGACACCAACATCAATCGATGAATTGCAATAAGCGCATCGCTTCATTTGGCATTCCGAGTAGCAAGGATCGTCCTTCCTGCGACAATTATGCCGCTCAGCCAGCGCCATTACAACTTTCCGTCTTCACAAGTGCTAGGCTGCGGACAAGCAAAACGCCGGGCACAGCGGCATCCGCTCCCGGTCGTATCCCGACGCCACCGGCATCAGCTATCTAAGGCGCCTCACCCTCGCTAGCCCCAGGCCGCGCGTCAGACGCCACCGCGCGCCCACCGGGCATGCAGTAGTTATTTAATAACACAAATCCGAATGAATTAATATAACGCTGCGCCGTGTTGCCAAATCGTCAACACGAAATGGAAAGACCACCCAAGCGGTTAGCTTGGGTGGCCTTATATGATACGGGCAGTGAGATTTGAACTCACAGTATTGTGGTTTTTAGGACCCCTGCGTATGCCGATTCCGCCATGCCCGCATGAATATTATTAATCAGTGTTGCTTGGCATCGGGACCGAACACCCACGGGTCGTTCCACTGACTGGACCAATAGTCGGCACCCAACTCAGCCAAGGGCACACCAGCTTCAGCGGCCATGACGGAGGCAGCGGAATAAAGGCACCGCTCGATGCGGCCGATCAGCGCGCCCATGCCTTCCACTTCAGGCGCCAAGGTCCGCACGTCTGCAATAGCTAACAGAACTTGCGGGATGGCTTCGGCAAGGAAGCTGGCGGGATTGGCTGCGATGCCATCCTCAAGGGTGGCGATCTCGTCATACTCATCGCGGGCAGCGACACAAGCGACTCGGCGCGCAGCGGCGATAATGTCCATGTTCGGGAAGTTCATCACGTTACCTTACGGGTTGTTTCTTTGCGCAAACGGTTATGAACGTATGGTGTGCATGAGTCAACCAAATAGTTGATGGAGTCACGCGCCCCATACCAATGGCTTTTGCCTTGTCATGTTCTATGCCAAAGGCTGTTGACGCTATGACAACACTTTCCGCAATAAAATAATTACTTCGCTGAGAGGGGTTAGACGCTAATGGCGGTGTGAATGCGGTAAAAATGGCGGAAAACTGCCATTTTTTGGCGTGGACAGGGACACCGTGGTCTAAAAAATGAGGCGCCGCGTTTACGCGAGGAACGCCACCTACGCTGATTTCATAATAATATCGGCGCCCAGGCAGGCGGGGCACGAACCCCGCCGCCTATGCGTGGTCACTCTGGCGCTGGCCGCTCAACCGGGAGCGCAAGATAGGCGTCACCCCCGTGCTCCCCGATCCAGTGAGCCTTATCCAGCGTGGTCCGCAGGTCCGCGCGGGCCAGGATCAACCCGTCATCGCCCGCCACCGGAGCGGGCGTGTCATTAGGCAAATCGAGGTAGGCCGACGAGCCATTGCGCCCGATGTACACGGCGCGTTGTCGTGAGGTCGGGATATCGGCCTTGGACCGGACCACATCGGGCATGCAGACGAACGGCGAGTCGGCGTCGAACACCAGTTCAACGCCATCAATAATGTCCATGGTCATTCCCCCGTCCGAGCGTGCCGGCGCGCCCAGCGCATTTTATCTGCTGGCGACATCGCCAGGACCGCAGGTGGCACCTGAGCAAACGCCTGTGCGGGCAGGGGTTCGTCAACTTCTAGTCGGGTGACGTTCGGCTGATGCTGCCGTGCCCAAATCATCCGCTCAACGGGTGAAAGGCCATCTGGCGGCTGTAGCGCAGGCGCGTCGGGCGCCGGCTGGTCCGACGTGCGGGCTTGAATCTGCGCGGTCATGGATGCGATCCATGCCTCTTTGGCGGGGTCGGTGTTGGTATGGGTCATATTCTTCCTCATATTAAAAGCCCCACTCCGGGGGCTGGGATGCCCCACAGGGGCGGAAACCGGCTTACGGGCCGGATAGGGTTCAGCGGGTGGTTGGGATGCCGCACATCCCCATAGCTCTGACGACGGCGGCCGTATCGATATCGCGACTCAAGGTCAGCCGCGCCAAATCGCCCATAGCTTCAGGCGACACGGTGCCGTGCTGCCGATAAATGGCCTTCACCAAAAACCTCAACGCGCTGAATGTCTGAGGTGGCAAATAATCATTAACGAACATCGTGGTTACTCCTTAACAATCCGAAGCATCGGACAACGCTTCGATCCATAAATATTCAATCCAATGTCATCGTAAAAACTATTGCGGTCGCACTTCCGGTGCGGAGCCATGCCGAAGTGGTAAATCTCGCCAACCTTGGCGCAACAGAACTTTTCAAAGTCGATGGCAAACTCAAAAACCGGAAGCGGAAATTTGCAGTGCGGGATAAATTCCTTGCCGTAGTCTATTAGGGTGGCGTATGGGATGCGGGCGCCTTCGTTATGGTAAAGCTTCATCGTAAACACCATCAAATTCAAATTGCGACCATGGCAAGTAGACGCAGTTCAAAAACGTCACGTCGCCATTATGATGAACTGTTAAATCAAACTGCCGCGCCGCTTCTTCGATGGCGCGGGGAGATACATGTGCTGATTGGTATTTAATCTGGTGGAAGATTTGCCAATAGCGGGTTGCTTCGGTGGCAAGGACTTGTGTTGTCGTGCCATCTGGCCACGCGACACGGCGGCAGTTCGCCAGGAATTCGCGGGCGCGTAGGACTTGTGGGTGATGTTCGCGCATAGTCAGGCCGCACCCCGCTGCACCATCAGCGCAGGCCCATCACGCCACAAACGGGCACCGATGGCGCGAGCGGCGGCTTCTAATTCGCGGTCGGCGGGCGTGAACTGTAGGTGGTCGGCAGCGGCTAAGCCCAAGACGCGGAGTTGATGCGGATGGGCGAGTCGCGCCGATTGCCGCATCCACACAACTAGGCGGTCATGGCGACTGGTGGCGTAGGACGCGCGGAATTTGTCCGTGACAGCTACGCCCAGGTAGTCCGCAATCTTGGCAGCATCGGACAGCGACGGCGCCCGCCAGCCGATTGGACGCGAGATTTCAAGGACGTCGCCACCTACATCATCTACGGCCAGACCAAGGGCACGGGCGGCGAGTAGGACGCTTGCCGGGTCGGCGGCAATGCTGTGCTTGCGGGCGGCTGCGACGATGGAGGAGACAGTGGCGCCACCGTCGAGGGGGTGGTGGGAGAGGAAGGAGAGGAGTTGATCCATCGTCAGACTCCCAACTCACGGCGCACACGGGCGACAAGGTGGTCATACACACGGTCGAGGCCGTGCATGGAAGACGGGCGGCCGGCGTGGATAACGGCGTCCAGCATGGCGTGGGTCATGTCGGCAATAAATTCGGTCATGGGTATTCCTATGGTTCGGGCAAAAAGAAGCCCCAGGACTCGGGGAGCCTGGGGCGGTGGGTGGCCGTCTGGGGCCGGGGGTGTGTTCCGACTAAATCCGAGTCGGGAAATGGCACTCGGAACTGAAATGCAGCATATACATCAATGCGTTACCCGATATTTCCGACAAATCCGACTCCTCGGTGACGAGTGAAGGTAATGCGTGCGGGAATGAGGCGACAACAAGGACGACTCGCGAGTTCATATATTAGAGTCGGAAAAGTCGGAAAAGTCGGATAACACATTGATATATATTGGAAAAATGCATTCCGACTCGCTCAAAAAGAGTCGGAATGACTCGGAAAATATCAGCCGTCCACCCACGCTTGCAGGTGCTCTAAGCTGAATTGGTAGGCTCGCGTGCCAGCCAATGGATCAAGCTTGGTTAGGGGCACCTTGCTCTTTACGTTGCTGCCCTCGCCACGAATGAAGGCGCCGTGACCAGTGGCCGCGTCCAGAAAGCTTTTCAGCATGTACCCGTTAAGCGCCTTGTTCAGCGCATCCGGCAACAGCCATACGCGGCCATCCTTAGACCACCCAAGACGGGTTCGGGCGGTTTCTGTGCGCACGTCCGAGTTCAGGTTGATGCCACCGTCATGGGAGCGAGCGTGGGATAGGACGGTGATTGCCAACCCCATCTCGGACTCGATCATGGGCAGCAGACGCTTGGCTACCTGCCGGGAGTCGTCGGTCTGCGACGCGCCGGCCTTTGCCCACAACTCGAAAGCGGTCTTAACCGTGTCGGCTGGCTTGGCGTCTTCGGGCAGGATGCCCCACTTCACCGCCATGTCACCCGCAACGCGAATTAGTGCGAAGGAGCGAGCGGCGCGGACAATTCGGCTGTCTGTCATATCGCCAACCAAATCGCGTTCAGCGCTTTCCAGGTTGCCCTTAAGGGAAATTGAGGCGTCACTACCAGCCACCGCGAACCCGCCTTCCACGAGTGCCTGCACAAACGCTGGTCCAGCAGTTCCATAGGTCTGAACGGTGGCGTCTTCGATGCGCTTGGCGTCGGCTACGGTAGGAAGGAAGTCGGTGTTATCCGTAAGGATGTCGAACGCGCGCACGGCCATGCCACCAGCCATTCTTTTGCCCGATTCCGCGATCTTTGACTCGACGGTCTGTTCACCGGAGGACAGCGCAATCACCCGCCACTTACGACGCTTTCTCATGCTGGCATCGGACTTCAGGCGACCACGGCCAGAGCCATCGCTGATCGCATACACGACGTTGCCGACCATGGCACTGTCAGCCTCACCCAACTCATCAAGGCACAGCAGTAGGTCAGAGTGAGCCGCCGCCTCTGCTTCGACGGCATTGCCCGTGTTGTTCCAACTGCGAAGATAGCTGGAACTATCTGTCTTATCTCCTCGCCCCCAGCAGCTTGCGCCAATTCGCAAAGTGATGGTCTTGCCAGTACTGGTGCGGCCGGCAAGGTGGGCGATGAAGCTGGTGTGATCCAACAGCTTGAGCAGCGGTGCCGCAAGCGAAACCATTACGCCAAATCGCCACCCTGGCGAAGCGCAAGCGGGTATGGCAACGGACGACCGCCAATTTTCTAAAGTACCACGCGATGACACTGATGCGCCGGTAACGCCGCCTGCTGGCTGGAATACCGCTTCACCGCCATCGCCAATGATGGTGTCACCAATTACGAAAACTGGCCTACCGGACGGCGACTCCTGCCAGCCAGTGCGGGAATATGCGGTAATTCTCTTCACTGGCTGGGCGACTGAAAAATAGTTCAACAATTCGCCAATCAACGGGCGTTCAGCTTTCACCCCGATCTTAGCAACCCACTTCTCAAATGCGTCGCCGGGTTCATGGATGAATGATGCTGGAAACGCACGGGTCTGCGTGCGGCCAGCCACGTCCCGATATTTCACCAACAGACCGTGCTCAGCGTCGGCCTCAGTGTCGGCGGGTACGGTAAGCGCATATGCGGATATAGGTTGATAGGTCACCGGAGCGCGCGACACCTCTACCGCGCCGGTCTTCTTGTCCTTCTTCTCTGTCACCAGTCGCACGCCATGGCGCATGATCTCGATCCGCTGGCCGTTACCGCGTTCCATGGTGGTCTGCCCCCACTCGGATTCCGGCAGGGGCGCATGAGTCAGTGGTGGCAGCGGAGCCACACCGAGTTGCGATAGAAGATCGTTATTGAAGTCACCCCCATCGGTCCGTGGGCGAATAATGCGGTAACTCACGCCGGCTTCTCTGGCCCTCTCCGCTGTCGCCAGTGCGGCTTTTTCGCCGGCTTCCGCACCATCGGCAAAGACCCAGAGTTCAGACACGCTCGCCGGAATCCTGAATTTTTCCATGTGGGTGGTCGAACCGCATGCCCACACTGGCACCCCATAAAGCTTGGAAGCGGATAGGGCCGTTTCCACGCCTTCGGCAACGCCAAGGACTCCATCGCGGCCGATATCACCGAGGCGGATGGCGCCGCCGGAAACGTCGCCCAACATCTTCTTTCCGACGTGCCAGCTACCGTCTTCACGCAGGAAGGTGCGGTGAATGGCCGTCACTTCGCCGTCCAGATTGCGAACTAGGCAAATCATCGCCGGGCGGCCCAGGTTGCCGTCCGCACAATCTGGGCTAAACAAGATATCTGCGGTGGGGGCTACGCCGCGCTTCGCAAGGTATGCTTCAGCGAGCGTTCCAGCCGCCGGGATGGCCTTGGATAGTTCAAGGACAATCTGCCCGCTGCGGTTCGGCTTTTGGCGTTCCTGCGTGACACGCGGCGCCGCCGGCATGGGAGCACTTGATTTGGCGCCGTGACATGGGGCGGCAGAGGTGGGCATCCCAACGAGCACAGCCAATTCATTGAGGATATCGTGGGCATCAGCCTCACGGTGCAATCCGCGCACGGCTGCAACCATGTCCATGGCGCCGGCCCACTGGTCCGTGCCCCATTCCTTGGCGTGGCCTGCGAACGGCCCGGTCAAGGTGACCACGAAACTGCCCTGATTGCGCGGAGAGCGGCCGTATATGTCTGCGACGCGCCAATTTCCTTCGCTGTCGAGCCGGCCACACGGGTAGAGTTTCTTCACCCATACAGCGGCGGCGTCCCGCAGGCGCTGAAAAAGTTCCTCGCGCCAAAGATCAGCTTCAGCGGTATCAGCTTCGACGTATTCAACGTCATTAAGATCCAAAATCATCTTCAATCATCCTATTATCGTAGTTGGTTATCAATCGCACGCCATTGTAATAACTTGATTTTTCATCACGGATGATGTAGGTTAAGACCTATCAATCATCCAAACTTCCACCCCATCGGCACCACCCGGTGGGGTTTCTTTTTGACTAATTACTATCTACCTCGGCGCCCTCACCCTCCTCGGCCTGCATCCCCGTCCGTTCCTCGCATTCACGGATCAGCACGTCGCGGGCCGCGCGGAGCATGGACAGCGCCAAGCGTTCCTGACCCTCAATGACGGCCTGTTCAGCCCAATCGAGGTGAACGAAGGTGCCCCACAACAGGCTGTGATCAGTGAAGATCTTCTTCTGCATCGCAGGCTGGACGCGCGGCGGCTCCTTCTTCTTCCGGCCGAAATGGGGCACGTTCCAGGGGTCGTGAATGACCATGGGAACGTTCGGCTTGCACGGCTCCGCGCGACCTGGGTGGGCATGGCGGCCTAAGGTGGGGCGATGATTAATGTGCATCGCTGGCGCTTCCATATGGGCGTGGAGCCAGCAGGGCCATGATCTCGGAGCGACTAACCAGCCACCGCCGTCCCTGCCGATATCCAGGCCAACGAAGTTCATTCAATGCGCGGTAAACCGATTGACGATGGCGCCCCACCTCGGCGGCGATTTCGTCAACCGTCACCAAATCATTGGGAAGGTCCATTTTAAGAATCTCCATAGCAAAACGCCCTGGAACCGAAGTGGCGCCAGGACGTTCTAGACACAATAAGTCAGCGTATAATTACTGACATAGCATGGCGCTGATTAAATGTCAATATGGTAGCCTCGCGCTTACTTCCACCGCACCTCGCGCGGACTCTAGTAATAAACTATTTTATTGACGCTTGGCCGGGGTGGGGCGCTCGTGGCGCCACTAACCACATCAATGCAGCTTCCCGCCTGTATGCCCGCCGACAACCCATGCGTCTAGGTCAGCAGTCGCGTAGAGAACATGCTTATGGCTCGGGCGGTGGTATCTCGGCCCCTCGCCAAGCGTTGCTAGGTTCTTGAGCGTTTTTTCAGCCAGCCCTAGATAATCAGCAGCCTGGGGGCGGGTAAGCCACTTGCGGGCAGATAGGGCGGCAGCGGATTCAACGGCGGTAGTCAATTTAATCTCCTGACAATGGTTGCGACAAAAAATGCGGCCAACACGCCATTCAAGGCATGCTAACCGGGAAAAATGTGTATCGGCCCAACGGGCCACATCAGTTTTCTTATGGACCTAATAGGCGGAACGAATCTGGCCCCGTCAATACCCTGGCCCTGGATCATGCTTTGGTACGGGGTATGCCGAAAGTTTGTGAGCGGGTGCCGTGGATTATTGGAGGGGAGTATCTGCCGCTGGCTTCCGCATCCTGTGGCCTCCGTCGTCGCGGTCAGGCCTTGTCCCAAATTCGTCCCACTCCGATAGGGACTAACCGGGATTATTGATCGGTCCTTATGGGAACCGGATCGGCCCCTAAGGGGCAAAATGTCTTATTTTTCAAGGAAGTGGCGGAGGGAGGGGGATTCGAACCCCCGGTAGGGTTTGACACCCTACGACAGTTTAGCAAACTGCTGGTTTAAGCCACTCACCCATCCCTCCGCAGGGACAGACCCGGATGCTCCGTGGCTGGACGGATGTTTCTAGCGAAGAGGAACGCGGGCGTCAACCCGGAACACTCATTCCTTTTTGCACGTGCGGTCGGGCGGCGACGCAATCGTACCATCGCTTCACATTGGGGAAGTCGGCGGCCAGGTCGATGCCCTGCCAATCGGCGCGCTGGCACCAGGGAAAGATCGCCATGTCGGCGATGGAATAGTCGCCGGCCACGTATTCCGACTGGGACAGGCGCTTGTCCAGCACGCCGTACAGGCGGCGGGTTTCCTTGGAATAACGCTCGATGGCATAGGGGATCGGTTCGGGGGCGAAGCGGCGGAAGTGGTGGGTTTGGCCGAACATGGGGCCGACGCCGCCCATCTGGAACATCAGCCATTGCAAGGTGGCATAGCGGCCCGCCGGATCGGCAGGCAGGAAGCGGCCGGTCTTTTCCGCCAGATAGATCAGGATGGCGCCCGATTCGAACAGGGGCAGCTTTTGCCCGTTGGGGCCGTCGTGATCGATGATGGCGGGGATCTTGGAATTGGGATTGATGGCGACGAAGCTGTCGGTGAACTGGTCGCCCTTGGAAATGTCGATGGGATGGACGCGATAGGGCAACCCCACCTCTTCGAGCATGATCGAAACCTTGCGGCCGTTGGGCGTGCCCCAGGTGTAAAGGTCGATCATGGTGTGGGCTCCTGGCTATGGGCGGGCGGGAATGTCGCCGGTCCTCAGCCACATATATGAAAGCGAAAGCACGCCCACTTCAACCGGGTGGCTGAGTATGGCGACGATGTCGGCCACCGTGCCGAAGGGCGGCGGCAGGATGGCGCACAATCCGGTCAGCATCAGGTTGGCGGCCGGAACCGCCGACAGCAGGGCCATGAACCGCCACCGCTGTCCCTGCAGGATGGCCGCCGTCCGCGCGGTTCCCGGCGCCAGGCCGATGGCATGGGCGGGCAAGGTCAGGATCAGCGGGGTCAGCAGCCAGAAGGTGGCCAGGCCCACCGCCGGCGCGGTCGCCAACGCCAGCAATGGCTGGTCGAAAACGTCGCCGATGATCTTGACGAGGACGGACAGGCCCACCATGGCCATCAGGATGGCGGCGCCGATCAAAAATGAGGTGCGGAAATAACGCCATTCGCGGCGGCTGAAGCAGGGGGTCGGATACTCGTCGAGAATGATGAAGCGATGCCAGGCGGCGACCCACAGATAGGTTTCCAGGGTGACGATGGCCGCCATGGTCGCCACCGCCCACCAGATTCTGACGTGGAAGGCCATCATGAAAACCAGTGTGGTGGTCAGCACTGGCCAGAACGACAGGATGGTGATGCCGGGATGGTGCCGGCAGCGGGCGAACGACGCACGCAAGATGGCCCTGACGGGAAGGTTGTCCGGCATGCCGGCCTCGTGCGCAAATAACGGTTGTGAGAAACTCTAGCGCCGTTTTCCGTGCTTGTCTGCACCCCAGCGATGCCGGACGCGCGGGTCAGGCTTGTGCGTCGGTGGTAACCGAGGTGGACCCGGTCGTCAGCCACACATAGGCCATGGACAGCACCGCCACCGCCAGCGGCCAGAAAATCACCGACACCACCAGCCGCAGGGCGGGCCCGGCCGCGCCCAGGCTGTCGGTTCCCAGCGACAGCGCGACTTCAGACACCGACACGCCGAACAGCAGGGCGAACAGGCGGCCCTTGTTGCCGGCCACCAAGTTGCTGACGCCCGAGCGGTTCAGGTCGCGGTTCAAGGCGGCGGCGGACAGGCTCAGCATGCCGGGGCCGGTGGCCCAGATCGAGGTGGCCAGCCCCAGCACCAGCATCGTCCACCCAACCAGCATGGAATAATTGCGGAGCAACACGAAAGCCACGGCGAAGGGGACGGTGATCACGGTTATCACCAGCGTGATGACCAGCGCCCGTTTCATGTACTTCCATTCCGGCAGTCCCAGCGACAGCCGGGGCGTCTGGCCCTCGATCAGATAGCGATGCCAAGCGCAGGCGCACGGGATCACCAGCAGCAGGCTGGCCAGCATGGGGGCGACGCGCCATTCGCTGTCGGTCAGCAGCAACGTGGCGATTTCGGCGCAGATCAGCGGCCAGAAAGCGCGTGCCGCCATGACCGGCTGCAGGACGGTGACGCAAGCGGCGCGGCTGAAGCATTCCCCGATGGGAAGGGCGGGACGGGACACCGGGATCTCCATAGGCTGGGCGCGCGCAATAGTAGTCGCCAACCCGGGGACTGTCATCTCCCTTGACGGGGCGGCGGTGGCTCTGGCATCGTTTCTCCATGCAAGCCAAGACCTTCGCCCTGCTGCTGCTTACCGGCCCGGTGTCGTAACTCGACGCCGGGGTTTCGCGTACGCATTTTCAGCCAGGGTCATCGGAAGGTTGGTTTCATGTTCCCCATCATCGTCAGCACCCATGGTCGGCGCGATTTCGCCCCCGTTGCTCTGCCGCGACTAAGCGGCGGTCGCCGGGATTGATCGCCCGCGCGGGCGCCCGGTGGCCGTGATCAGGCCGCGCATTTCCGTTGCAGCAGACAAGACAAATCAAGGAATTCCGGCCATGAAGACCGACGCTCACTCCAAGTACCGCGCCTATCCCACCATCCGCTTGGCCGACCGCCGCTGGCCCGACGCGGTCATCGCCAAGCCGCCCATGTGGTGCAGCGTCGACCTGCGCGACGGCAACCAGGCGCTGATCGACCCCATGGATACCGAGCGCAAGATGCGCCTGTGGAACACCCTGGTGCGCATGGGCTTCAAGGAGATCGAGGTCGGCTTTCCCGCCGCCTCGCATACCGATTTCGACTTCATCCGCCATTTGATCGACGGCGGCCACATTCCCGACGACGTCACCATCCAGATCCTGACCCAGTCGCGCGAAGACCTGATCCGCCGCAGCTTCGAGGCGCTGGAAGGCGCCAAGAAGGTGATCGTGCATCTGTACAACTCGACCTCGGAAGTGCAGCGCCGCGTGGTGTTCGGCTTCGACCGCCAGGGCTGCGTCGAACTGGCGCTGGGCGGCGTGCGGCTGGTGCGCGAGCTGTCGGCCGCCCGCAAGGACGGCGAGGTCACCTTCCAATACAGCCCGGAAAGCTTCACCGGCACCGAGCCGGAATTCGCCGTGGAAATCGTCGAGGCGGTGGCCCAGGCCTGGGGCGCGGCGCCCGAGCGCAAGATGATCGTCAATCTGCCGGCGACGGTGGAGATGAGCACGCCCAACGTCTACGCCGACGTCATCGAATGGTTTGGCCGCACGGTGAAGGGGCGTGAGAACCTGATCATCTCGGTCCACCCCCATAACGATCGCGGCACCGGCGTGGCGGCGGCCGAACTGGCGGTGATGGCCGGCGCCGACCGGGTGGAAGGCACCTTGTTCGGCAATGGCGAGCGCACCGGCAACGTGGACGTCTGCACGCTGGCGCTGAACATGTTCACCCAGGGCGTCAACCCCGGCCTGGACCTGTCGGACATCGATTCCATCCGCCAGGTGGCCGAGCAATGCACCGGCCTGCCGGTGCACCAGCGTCATCCCTATGCCGGCGAATTGGTCTACACCGCCTTTTCCGGCTCGCATCAGGACGCCATCAATAAGGGTTTCACCGCCCGCAAGAAGGCCAATGACGAGGTGTGGGAGGTTCCCTACCTGCCCATCGATCCGGCCGATGTGGGCCGCACCTATGAAGCGGTCATCCGCATCAACAGCCAGTCGGGCAAGGGCGGCGTCGCCTTTGTGCTGGAGCGTGACCAGGGGCTGCAATTGCCCAAGGCCATGCAGGGAGAATTCGCCCGCGTGGTGCAGCAGGTGGCCGACCGCGAGGGCCGCGAGCTGACCCCGGACGAAATCTACGTGTTCTTCGAACGCACCTATTTCGCCGCCGGCGCCCTGGAGGTGGTGGATTACTCCACGCTGCCGGCCGGCAAGGGCGGGCGGGCGTTGACCGCCACCGTGCGCTGGCAGGGTGCGGAAAAGACCATCACCGGCACCGGCGCCGGCCCGGTGGATGCCTTCGTCCACGCGCTGGAAAAGGATCTGGGGCTGAAGGTGACGGTTCGCGACTATCACGAACACGCCATCGGCCAGGGCTCCGAGGCGCAGGCGGCCTGTTACGTGGCGGTGGACGGCAAGTACGGTCTGGTCCACGGCGCCGCCAAGGACCCGTCCGTCACCATGGCCGCCCTGGCGGCGGTGGCCAGCGCGGTCAACCGCATGTAAGGGCGCGGGCGGCGAGGGCGATTTCCTCGCCGCCTCCGTTCACGCCCATTGCGCATCCGGGGTTCGTGCCTCGGCAAGCATCTCGCGCTTCAGTCGCGGGTGGGGGCGGGCGTACAGGAAGCCCTGCACCATGTCGGTGCCGGCATCGGCCACCAGAGCATGTTGTTCGGCGGTTTCGATCCCCTCGCACACCACCTGCGCGCCCAGGTCGTGCAGGATGTCGATCAGCTTGGGCAGGATGGTGCGGGCGCGCGGATTGGCGGCCGACTGGACGATCAGGCCGCGATCCAGCTTGACGATGTCGGGCGACAGCTTCCATAGCCGGTCGAAATTCGAGTGGCTGCAGCCGAAATCGTCGATGGCGATGCGGAAGCCGCGCGCCTGATACGACGCCACCGCTTCGATCAGCCGATGTTCGTCGGCGATGCCCGATTCCAGGATTTCCAGCACGATCTGCCCCGGCGCCAGCCCGCAATGTCCCGCCAACGCCTCGAAGGTGCGGCCGTGCATTCCTTCCTCGATATGCAGCAGGTGGCGGCCGTCCACGTTCAGGTAAAGGGTGTCGGCCCGGTCCGCCTGAGCGGCGAAGTTGAAGGCGTGCACCGTCCGGCACAGGCGGTCCAGGAAGACGATATCGTCGGCCACTTCCGGCGTGGCGAAGGCTTGGGCGGGGGAAATGGGGCTGCCGTCGGTGGTCCGCGCCCGCAGCAAGGCTTCGTGCGCCTGTGGTGTCAGGGTGGCCGTATCAAGCAGCGGCTGAAAGGCCGAGTGCAGGCGCAGATGGTCGAACCGGCCGACGACCTCGCCGCCTTCGACCTGCAGGCAATGACCGTGGCGGGCCGGCTTGCCCAGCGAATTCTCGAAAAACCCCATCAGCTGCCGTGACGCCGCCGGGACGAGAAGGGGGCTGGGGAGGGAGTGTGTCATGGCATAAGTCTATCTGTGCAGTGTGTTTGTATGATGCTTGTGTAGAATGCCCGCCGCAACCTGTAACATCGATGGGACCCAAAAAATTTCACCGAGGGATTGTGTGCGCTGCACGATGCTCAGGAGGTGGTCATCGACCAGACGCCTCGGCGCCTTAAATGCTTTTGAATGGTCAGGGGGGTTCGTGGGCCGCATAAGTAGTGCTATCCTCGTGTTGAAAAGAAGTGACCGACATAAAGCGCCCTGTGCGTGTGGGAGGGGGCATGGCCCAAGATGAAACTTCTGCTCTTGCCGCCGTAACGGGTGATCAGCCGCTCATCCGCACCTTGAGTTTGTCGTCGAACTCCCTGGCCGCATCTGCCCTGGCGCCATTGCTCGACCACCCGGCCGGCTGCGCGCTGGTGGTGGGCTTCGTGTCGCCGCATGTTGACTTCGACGCGGTGGCGCGCACCGTCCGCGCGGCGGTGCCGGGCGATTGCGCGCTGCTGCTGACCACCACGGCGGGCGAATTGTGCGGCGACCGGGGGGCTTCGCCCTATTGTCCCGCCGAGGGCAATTGGGATCAGGTGGTGCTGCAAAGTTTCTCGCGGGCGCTGATCGCCCAGGTGTCGGTGCACGCCATCCCCCTGGCGAACGACGACATCCGCCGAGGCGGCGCGCGGCTGGCCATTGATGAACGGTTGAGTCGCATTCAGGAACACCTGGACCGGGTGCAGGTGCCGTTTGCCCAGGACCACCGCGACACCTTCGTGCTGACCTTCGTGGACGGCCTGTCGCGCAGCGAAAACTATCTGATGGAAGCCGTTTACCGCTCGCGCCGCTTTCCGCTGGCCTTTGTCGGCGGATCGGCGGGCGGCAAGTTCGATTTCAAGCACACCCGCCTTTACGACGGCAAGGCCGTGCGCGAGGACCACGCGCTGTTGTGCTTCGTCAAGGTGGCGCCGGGCAAGCGATATGCCATTTTCAAAACCCAGAACTTCCAGCGTACCGGCAAATCCTTCGTGGTGGCCGAAGCCGATCCGTTGCACGGCGTGGTCCGGTCGGTCATCGACCCCGGGACCCTGTCCCTGGTGCCGTTCGTGGACGCTCTGGCCAAGGCGCTGAACTGTCGCCCCGGCGAGGTCGAGGCCCACCTGGCCGGCAAGACCTTCGGCGTCGACGTGGACGGCGATCTGTTCGTCCGCTCGGTGGCCTCCATCGACGGCGCCAGCGGCGCGGTCACCTTTTTCTGCGACGTGGATCTGGGCGACACGCTGCATCTGCTGGACGCCACCGATTTCGTGGCCACCACCACCAAGGACTTCACCCGTTTTCTCGACGGCAAGCCGCGCGCCATCGGCGGCGTGCTGAACGATTGCGTGCTGCGGCGCCTCAACAATGGGGTCAGCCTGTCCCGCCTGGACGCGTTCAAGGGCATTCCGCTGGCCGGGTTCTCCACGTTCGGCGAATTGCTGGGCATCAACATCAACCAGACCCTGACCGCGTTGTTTTTTTTCGACGACGACGGCACTTTCCGCGACAATCTGATAGACAATTTCCCCATCCACTACGCCTCGTTCAAAGGCTATTTCGATACCCGCGCGGCCAACCGCATCCGGGTGCTGAACCGGGTGCGCGCCACCTTGCTTGATCGCATCCTGTCCTCGTCGGGCGAGACGCTGGCGATCTTCGAAGAGGTGAACGAGGCACTGCGCTACACCGACGAACTGGATGCCAACCTGCAATCCCTGCACGAGGGCATGGTCAAGCAAGCCGGGATCATGGACGCCCAGCAGCAGGGGCGCAGCGCCATCGCGGTGGAACTGGCCCGTTTGACCGATGACGTGCGTGGCATCGAAAGTGTGCTGGATGCGCTACGCCAGATCACCGGCCAGACCCGTCTGCTGGCTTTGAACGCCACCATCGAGGCGTCCCGCGCCGGCGAGGCCGGGCGGGGGTTCGGCGTGGTGGCGGGCGAGGTGAAGACGCTGGCCGGCAACACCCGCTCGGCGTTGGACCGTTCGCGCGTGTCGCTGGATGCGCTGGCGTCGTCGGCGTCGCTGCTGTCGAACCGCATGGACGAGGCGGCGGCGCAGTTGGAACGCACGGCGGCGGACAGCCGGACCATGGTGGAATGCATCGCCGGGGCGTTGTCCAGCGCGCGGGCGACCAGCTCGGCCCTGTCGGGCCGCGCCGGGCAATTGGCCGAGCACCGCGAAACCATGACATCCGTTCTGGATCAGGCCGAGCGGGTGGCGCGTCTGGACGGCTAATCGAGAAAGGCCGCATCGTCCGCCCCGATGGGGGCGGACCGAGCGGTCGAAGGTGATGCCGTCAGCGGATCAGCGACAGCAGCCAATGGCTGCCATAGCCGATCAGGCCGGCGGCGGGGATGGTGAAGATCCACGCCCACACGATGTTGGCGGCCAGGCCCCAGCGCACCGCCGAGGCGCGCCGCGCCGAGCCGACACCGACGATGGCGCCGGTGATGGTGTGGGTGGTCGACACCGGAATGCCCAGTGCGGTGGCGCCGAACAGGGTGATGGCGCCGGCGGTTTCGGCGCAGAAGCCCTGGAACGGCTTCAGGTCGGTGATCTTGGAGCCCATGGTCTTGACGATGCGCCAGCCGCCCATCAGGGTGCCGGCGCCCATGGCGATCTGCGACGCCAGGATCACCCACAGCGGCACATGGAACTCGCCGCCCAGATAGCCCTGGCTGTACAGCAGCACGGCGATGATGCCCATGGTCTTCTGGGCGTCGTTGCCGCCGTGACCCAGCGAATACAGCGCCGCCGACAGCAGCTGCAACTGGCGGAAGCCGCGATCGATCAGGAACGGCGTCGCCCGGCGCAACGCCCACGACAGCAGCGCCATGATGATGATGGCCAGGATGAAGCCGGTCACCGGCGATCCCACGATGGCGACGCTGGTCTTGATGAATCCTTCGGTGGCAAGGCCGCCCAGGCCCGCCTTGGCGATGCCGGCGCCGGCCAGGCCGCCGATCAGCGCGTGCGACGACGACGACGGGAAGCCCAGCCACCAGGTGAACAGATTCCAGCCGATGGCGCCCATCAGCGCCGCCAGGATGACGTAGGGGTCGATCACCGACGGCGCGACGATGCCGGTGCCGATGGTCTTGGCCACGTGCAGACCGAAGAACAGGAAGGCGATGAAATTGAAGAACGCCGCCCACGCCACCGCCCATGACGGCGGCAGCACGCGGGTGGACACCACCGTGGCGATGGAGTTGGCGGCGTCATGCAGGCCGTTGATGAAATCGAAGGCCAGCGCCACCAGGATGATGGCGGCCAGGGCGGGAAGACTGAGGGTGACGGCGTCCATGAACGGGGCGGCCTATACGTGGTCCAGCACAATGCCTTCGATCAGATCGGCGACGTCGTCGCAGCGGTCGGTGACCGCTTCCAGCATTTCGTAAACTTCCTTGCAGCCCAGGAAGGCGATGGTTTCCGGGCTTTGGGCGATCAAGTCGGACAGGCCCTGGTGCAGGGCCTTGTCGGCCTCGCTCTCGATCTGGCCGACCTTTTCGCACAATTGGCTGATGCGGCTGACGTTGCGGTTGACGTCGGTCAGCAACGGAATGGCCTCGGCCAGCAGCTTGGCGCCGTCCTCGATCAGGCGGGCCAGATCCAGCATGCAGGGGGTGAAGTGCTCGATCTTATACAGCAGGGCGTGCTGGCCCACGTCCTCGATCAGGTCGACGGTGTCGTCCTGGGCGGTGATCAGCGCATGGATGTCCGAGCGGTCGAACGGGGTGATGAAGGCGCGGTGCAGCGCCATCAGCGTCTCGCGCGCGATGGTGTCGGCCTGCTTTTCGATGGCGCGCACGTCGGCGAACCGCGCCTCGCGCTCGGCCGGCGTGGCCTGCATCATGGCGATCAGCGCGCCCGACGCGGCAACCAGACGATCCGCATGCGCGGTGAAATTGGCAACGAACCGCTCCTCCCTCGGCATCAGGGAGCGAATGAACTTCAAGGCCATGGAAACCCCATCCACTGTAACGCGGCTGTCATATCACAATGGGCAGGCCCGCGTCTCGCCCTTCGGATGGGGGGGATGTGCACAATCGCCGGGCCGGCGGTCAGTCGAAACGGCCGCCGAAATCCAGCAGCACCCGCACCAATCCGGCTTCGGTGACCAGCAGGGCGGCCTCGCCCGGGGTCATCCAGCGGCGCTCGCGTTCATGCTTCTCGGGCCAGGCATCCAGCTCGTGGTCCACTTCCAGCAGGTATACCCGCACCAGGCAGGGGAGTTCGCAGCCGTTCTTCAGGCGCTTGAAGCTGTCGAATTGGGCGAAGGGGGCCTTGAACACCGTGCCGACCAGCCCGGCTTCCTCATAGGCTTCGGTTTCGGCCACCTGATGGGGCGCCAGCTTCCGCTCGGGCTGGCCCTTGGGCAAGATCCATCGCTTGGTTTCGCGGGATGTCACCAGCAGAACCTCGGGATGGCCGTCCACGACGCGATAGGGCAGCGCCGCATATTGGACGAGGGATTTCTTGGTGTTTTCCTTCGGCATAAATCTTCTTTTGCCCGCCGCTGATGGCGAACGAAGGGCGAGTTTGTGACAGTTTTATTACAGCGATGCAAGCGTGTCCGCTGCCGCCCTTTTCACTCCGTCCACTATAGCGCGTGTTGCGGCATCCGCGGCTAGCCCAAGCTGTTGCGCCGCACCGGCCGAACGGCAGCCCCGGCGGCATGCGGCTTAGGGCCGAAGACAGGGGAGGGCGCCGAGCCCCAGGAACGGGCACAAAAAAGCCCCCGCCGAAGCGGGGGCCTTCAGGTCTGTGGAGGAGATCGCAACGATCAGAGGCCGAACACCCACATCATCAATCCGGTCCCGCCGATCAAGACCACTGTGCCAACGCTCATGGCGGCAAGCCCCATGGCGATGGCGGCGATCTCGGACAGCGGCGACAGGTCGGCGGCGGGGGCGGTGCTCATCGGGGATCTCCGGCGGATGGAAGTGCTTTTCCGCCAAAGAGTGATGCGTGCCGCCGCCGCCGGCCTTGACGTTGGTCAGACCGGCCCTTGCGCTACTCCTGGAACTTCTTGACGATCAGTTCGTTCAGCATGCCGGGATTGGCCTTGCCCTGGGTGGCCTTCATCACCTGGCCGACGAACCAGCCGATCAGCTTGTCCTTGCCGCCCTTGACCTCGGCCACCTTGTCCGGGTTGGCGGCGAACACCGCGTCGATGGCCTTTTCGATGGCGCCGGTGTCGGTCACCTGTTTCAGGCCCTTTTCCTCGACGATGGTCGCCGGGTCCTTGCCGGTTTCCACCATGAAGATGAACACGTCCTTGGCCAGACGGGTCGAGATGGTGCCGTCCTTGATCAGGTCGATCATCTTGCCCAGGTTGGCCGCCGTCACCGGCGGGTTGGCCCAGGTGTATTCCGGCTTGGAATTCATGGTGGCGAAGAAATCGCCCATGACCCAGTTGGCGGCGGTCTTGCCGTCGCGGCCTTTTGCCACTTCCTCGAAGAACTCGGCCGCGTCCTTTTCCGCCACCATCACGCCGGCGTCGTAGGAATTCAGGCCGTACTCGCTCATGAAGCGGGCCTTCTTCTCGTCCGGCAATTCGGGCAGGGTCGCCTTGATGCCGTCCACGAAATCCTGGGCGATGACCAGCGGCAGCAGGTCGGGATCGGGGAAATAGCGGTAGTCGTGGGCGTGTTCCTTGGACCGCATCGAGCGGGTTTCGCCCTTGCCCGAATCGAACAGGCGGGTTTCCTGCACGATCTCGCCGCCGTTCTCGTAGACGTCGATGTGGCGGCGCGCCTCGTACTCGATGGCCTGCTGCACGAAGCGGATCGAGTTGACGTTCTTGATCTCGCAACGGGTGCGCAGTTCGGTGCTGCCGACCGGGCGGACCGACACGTTGGCGTCGCAGCGCATGCTGCCTTCCTGCATGTTGCCGTCGCAGGTGCCCAGGTAACGCAGGATCGAGCGCAGCTTGGTCAGATAGGCGCCGGCCTCTTCCGGGCTGCGCATGTCGGGCTTCGAGACGATTTCCATCAGCGCCACGCCCGATCGGTTCAGGTCGATGAACGACTTGGTCGGGTGCTGGTCGTGGATGGACTTGCCGGCGTCCTGTTCCAGGTGCAGGCGCTCGATGCCGATGGGGCGGGTGGAGCCGTCGGGCAGGTCGATCAGCAGCGTGCCCTCGCCGATGATCGGCAGGTCGTACTGGCTGATCTGATAGCCCTGCGGCAGGTCGGCGTAGAAGTAGTTCTTGCGGGCGAACACGCTCTTGAGATTGACCTTGGCCTTGAGGCCCAGGCCGGTGCGCACCGCCTGCTCGACGCAGACTTCGTTGATCACCGGCAGCATGCCGGGGAAGCCCGCATCGACGAAGCTGACCTGGGAATTGGGCTCGCCGCCGAAGACGGTGGGCGCGCCCGAGAACAGCTTGGAATTGGAGATGACCTGCGCGTGAACCTCAAGGCCGATCACGACCTCCCAGTCACCGGTCTCGCCCTGAATGATGAACGCCATCACACGCCCTCCGGTAGGGTAGTGAACCCGGCGGCGGATTCCATCACGCCGGCCACCTTGAACACGGTTTCCTCGTCGAACGGACGGCCGATCAGTTGCAAGCCGAGCGGCAGGCCGTCGGCGGACAGGCCGGCGGGCAACGACAGGCCGGGCAGGCCGGCAAGGCTGGTGGGGATGGTGAACACGTCGTTCAGCCACATGGTGACCGGATCGTCGGTGTTGTCGCCGATGCCGAAGGCGGCCGACGGCGCGGTGGGCGTCAGGATGACGTCGACGGTCTGGAAGGCACGCGCAAAGTCGTCGGCGATCAGGCGGCGCACCTTCTGCGCCTTGGTGTAATAGGCGTCGTAATAGCCGGCCGACAGCACATAGGTGCCGATCATGATGCGGCGGCGGACCTCGGCGCCGAAGCCGGCGGCGCGGGTCTTCTTGTACATGTCGTCCAGGGTCTTGCCCTCGACGCGCAGGCCGAAGCGCACGCCGTCATAGCGGGCCAAGTTGGAGGACGCCTCGGCCGGGGCGACGATGTAATAGGTCGGCAGGGCGTACTTGGTGTGCGGCAGCGAAATCTCTACCGGGGTGGCGCCGGCGGCCTTCAGCCACTCGATGCCCTGTTCCCACACCTTGTTCACTTCGTCCGACAGGCCGTCGGGGCGGTATTCCTTGGGAATGCCGACCTTGAGGCCTCGGATGTCGCCGGTCAGCGCGGCGGCGAAATCGGGCACGGCGACGGGGGCCGAGGTGGAATCCTTGGGGTCGTGGCCGGCCATGGCGTTCAGCATCAGGGCGCAGTCCTTGACCGTGCGGGCCATGGGGCCGGCCTGGTCCAGCGAGCTGGCGAAGGCGACGATGCCCCAGCGCGAGCAGCGGCCATAGGTCGGCTTGATGCCGGTGATGCCGCAGAAGCTGGCGGGCTGACGGATCGAACCGCCGGTGTCGGTGCCGGTGGCGCCCATGGCGATGCGGGCGGCGACGGCCGCGGCCGAACCACCCGAGGAACCGCCGGGAACCAGCTTCTTGGCCGGGTCCGCCTTGGACTTCCACGGGTTTTCCACGTTGCCGTGATAGCTGGTGATGTTGGCCGAGCCCATGGCGAACTCGTCCAGGTTCAGCTTGCCCAGGGTCACCGAACCGGCGTCCTTGAGCTTCTGGCTGACGGTGGATTCATACTGCGGCTTGAAGCCGTCCAGGATGTGGCTGGCGGCGGTGGTCAGCACGCCCTTGGTGCAGAACAGAT
>DATGXU010000640.1:0-1976 GCA_035298685.1 Magnetospirillum sp.
CCCTTGAGGCCGACCCGCTGGTGCGCCGCTATGGCGGCACGCCGTGGCAGCCGTGGCCGATCCGGGTGGCCGAGGAACGGTTCCTGGACGAGCTTGAACGCCTGCACCGGCGGGTGGGATTGGAGGGATAGGCCAAACATCCTGTTGCCTTGGCGGCCCGTTTCGGGCATCACCCCCGGTCCCGAAAACGACCCCGCGCGTGGCGCGGCTGGGTGGAAAGGCTGACAAGATGTTCGTGGGCATGGATTTCGGCACCTCCAACAGTGCCGTCGGCGTGATTGACGGGGCCGGAATTGCCCGCATCGTCGCCCACGCCAATGCCGGCCTGTCGGCGGCGGCCACCTCGGATACCCTGCGCTCGATGGTGGCGTTCGACCGCGCCCACAAGGATGCGGACGGGCGCCCGCGTCCGTTGGTGGGGCAAGACGGCATCGCCGCCTATCTGAACGGCGACGGCGAGTGCCGGCTGCTGCAATCGTTCAAAAGCCACCTGACCAGCCGCCTGTTCACCAGCGCCACCATCTTCAATCGCGCCTATACGCTGGAACAGTTGATCGCCATCGTGGTCGAACGGCTGCGGCTGGCCGCCGAGAAACAGGGCGGAGCACCGGCGCCGCGCGTGGTGGCCGGGCGCCCGGTCCGCTTCGTCGCCGAAGACGGCAAGGACGCCGACGATTATGCCGTCAGCCGCCTGACCGAGGCCTTCGCCCAGGCCGGTGTCACCGAGGTGGCCTTCGAGTTCGAGCCCATCGCGGCGGCCTATTATTACGAACGCTCGCTGGATCACGACGAAACCGTGCTGGTGGCCGATTTCGGCGGCGGCACCAGCGATTTCTGTCTGGTGCGGCTGGGGCCGGGACGGCGCGGCATGACCAACCCGCGCGACGCCATCATCGGCACCGGCGGCGTCGGCATCGCCGGCGACACCTTCGACCGCCGCATCGTCGAACGGGGCATCGCCGAATATTTCGGCAAGAACACCACCTATCACAGCAATCGCAAGGATTTGCCGGTTCCTGACTGGATCTACGGCAAGTTCTCGCGCTGGCACCATATCGGCTTTCTCGGCAGCGCCTCGACGCTGCGCATGCTGCGCGACATCCAGAAGCACGCCAGCCACCCCGAGCGCATCGAGGATCTGCTGACGCTGATCGAATACAATCTGGGCTATCACCTGTACCGGTCGGTGGAGCAGGCCAAGGTGGCGCTGTCGCACGCCGAGGCCACCGATTTCGTGTTCGATCACGATCCCGTGCGGGTCGAGCGCCGCATCACGCGGGCCGAGTTCGAAAGCTGGATTTCCCCTGAACTGACCGCCATCGAGGAATGCGTGGACGGCCTGCTGGCATCCACCGGCACGGCGGCGGACAAGGTGGATCGGGTGTTCATGACCGGCGGCTCGTCGCTGGTGCCGGCGGTGCGCGCCATCTTCGACCGCCGCTTCGGCGCCGACCGGGTCAGTGCCGGCGGCGAATTCGTCTCGGTCGCCAGCGGCCTGGCCTACCGCGCCGCCGAACTGTTCGGCGGGCGGTAGGAGGAGAGGGCGCAGGGAAAGCGGGGCGTCAGCCGCCGCGCACTTCGCGCACGAAGGCCGACACCTCGTTGCTGAGGCTGTCGCTTTGCGCCAGCAGAACGTCGGCGGCCTGGAACACCGTGTTGGCGCCCGAACCGGCGATTTCGGCGTCGCCGCGCACGTCCTGGGCGCTTTGGCTGGCGTGCTGCATGCCCATGGACGCGGCCTGGACCGAGGCGACGATTTCCTGGGTGGCGGCCTGCTGCTGCTGGACGCCGGCCACCACCGCCGAGGTGGCGCCGTGGATTTCGTCGATCATGGCCAGGATTTCGACGATGGCTGCGACCGTGCTTTCGGTTTCGCCCTGCACCGCCGCGATCTGGCGCTGGATGTCGTCGGTGGCGCGCGCCGTCTGGGTGGCCAGGTTCTTCACCTCGTTGGCGACCACGGCGAAGCCCTTGCC
>DATGXU010000641.1:0-4144 GCA_035298685.1 Magnetospirillum sp.
GAGCCGATAAGGCCGCTCGTCCACGAAAACGATCCGGCCTGCGCGCCGTTGACGGTAATGCGGTCACCCTGGGCGACAGTGAAATCGGTGACCCGGTCGGTTTGGCTGGCCCCGTTATTGTAATCCACATTGTATATGAACAGGTCGGCACCGCCGCCGCCGGTCAGGACGTCGGACCCCACACCGCCCAGCAGGGTTTCATTGCCGCTGCCGCCGGTGATGATGTCGTTGCCACTGCCGCCATCCAGGGTCACCACGATTGCCTGGCCGGTGACAGTGATGACGTCGTCGCCGTCGCCGCCGCTCGCCCAGCTCGCGGCCGCCGTGCCGCCAATGATGATGGTGTCAGCGCCCGCGCCTGCCAGCAAAGTATCGACGGTCGCACCGCCACCAAGGACCAAGCGGTCGGCACCCTCGCCGCCAAAAACCAGCCCCACGTCGGCGCCCTGGCTGAAGGTCAGCGTGTCGTTGCCGGCACCGCCGTCCACATAGTTGCTGCCGCCCGTGCCGGTAATGGAAACGATGTCGTCGCCGTCACCAGCGGAAATTTGCGAAAGCGTCGCCGCCCCGCCGATGGTGATGGTGTCGTGGCCACCGCCTGTGGACAGCCAGCCCAGATGCGCCTGCTCGCCAACGGTCAGCGTATCGTTTCCCTCACCGCTGTCCAGATACTGCACCGTTGCCGTTCCGGAAACGGAAACGACGTCACGTCCGTCGCCAGCGGCAAGGCTTATGATCTGCGCCGTGCCGCCGATGACGATGGTGTCGTCGCCATAGCCGCTCTGCAGATCTTGCACGGTCGCGCTGCCGGACACCGACACGGTGTCGCGGCCGCCATTGGTCATAAGCGAGGAAACGGAAGAGCTGTCGGCAAGGGAAAAGGTGTCGACATCGTCGCCGCCGACCAAATAGGTCGAGGTGGCGGTACCCGCGAAGGTCACCCGGTTGGTGCCGCCATTGACATAAAGGTTGGCCACGCTGGCATGGCCGCTGACAGTGACCACGTTGTCACCGACACCGGCCAGCAACAGCGTAACCGAACCGCTGTCGCTGATGGTGAAGGTATCGTTGCCGACGCTGTCCCACAGGTTCCCGACGGACGCCTGACCGTCCACCACGACGGTGTCGTCGCCCTCGCTACCGGCGACCACCTGCACGACCGCGTTGCCGCCGATGTGCAGCAGGTCGTCGCCGAAACCGCCTTCCACCCAGTTCACCGTAGCGAAACGATCGACGGTGATACGGTCGTTCCCCTGGCGGCCATACACGTAATCGGCATTGGCATGATCGGTGACTGTCACGATGTCGTCGCCATGGCCGACGTCCAGCGACGGCACTCTGGCCTGTTCGGTCAGCGTCACGACGTCGTTGCCCTCGCCGGCCTGCAACAGCGACACCACACCGTCGCCACCGATGGCGAATGTATTGTTGCCGGCGCTGTCCCACAGGCTGGCGACGACGGCATGGCCGTCCACAACGAAGGTGTCGTTGCCTTCGCCGCCGTCCAGCGACTGCACGGTGGCCCGCTCGCTCACCGTCACGACGTCGTCACCCTCGCCCGCCGCCAATAGCGACACCGAGCCGTCGCCGCCGACGGCGAAGCTATCGTTGCCGGCACTGTCCCACAGGCTGGAGACAGTGGCATGGCCGTCCACCACGACGCTGTCGTTGCCCTGGCTGCCGTCGGCCATCTGCACAGCGGCGTTGTCGCCGAAATGCAGGACGTCGTTGCCGAAACCGCCTTGCACCCAAGTTGCCGAGCCGGAACCGCTCACGGTCATGCGGTCGTTGCCCAGACCGCCGGTCATGTAGGTGGCGGTTGCGTTGTCGGTGACCGTCAGCGTGTCGCTGCCGAAGCCGCCGTCCAGCGACTGCACCTTGCCGTTTTCGACCACCGACACCACATCGGCACCGCCGCCGGCCTGGATGTAGTTGAATTCGTGGCTGATGGTCGCCGTATCGGCGTAGTTGGTCAGGTAAAGGTTTTCGACGTTGTCGAACTGCGTTTCGGTCTGCTCGCCCACCGCCTTGCCGGCGCCGTTCCCGGTCGTGGTCAGGGTCACGCCCGCGGTCAGGTTGGCGAACATGGCGCTGTCGTCGCCCTCGCCGCCATCCAGCGTGTTGAAGCCGGACCCGCCGATCAGGGTGTCGTTGCCGGCTCCGCCGGCCAAGGTGTCGTTGCCGTCGCGCTGGGTCAGCACCGGCAGGGTGTGCACATAGCCGTTGACCACTTCGATGTCGCGGTTGGTGTAGCCGACCAGCACGTCGTTGCCGTCGCCACCGTCGATCACGTCGTTGGTGGTGCCGCCCATGGCCACGTCGCTGACCGCTGTGCCCGCCACCTCGTGGCGCGGGTCGTCAAGGTGCAGCTTGTCCGCTTCCAGCCAGGTCAGGCCGTCGGGATCGGTGCCGTTGTCGGGATCGGGGGTTACGTGCACCACGTCCAGATTAATGGGCTTGGTCACGTCCAGCACCGGGCCGACGGTGGCGATGACCACCTTGACGGCCTCGACGACGGCGGCGGCGTCGATGGTGTCCACCACCTCCTTCAGGCCGCCCAGGAACGTTTCGATCAGCCCGGTCAGCGCGGTCTTGTGGTTGACGCCGTCACCCTTGATGCCGTCGACGAATTCCTTGAGCTGCGCGCGGGCCTCGGCAATGGCCGCTTCTTTCTGCGTGGCGTTGCCATGTTTCTCGCCGCCCTGCTGGTGCTGGGTCGGCGCATGCTCGTTGCCGTTATTGTTGTTATTATTGTTGTACTGCTGGTTGAGTGTGCCCGGCGGCAGACTGTTCAGTGCCGCGCCGAAGCTTTGCTGAATCTGCTGCAGCGTGAACGAGACGGGCGCGGGCGGCGCCTGAAAATTACTGTTGAGGGTGATACCGGTCAGCGGCACGCTCAGAACCATGACGCCGGCGGCGTTGTAAACCGCCAGCTGGCCCACATGGCCGTCGGCATCGGCCAGCAGGGCGATGGTGTTCGACTGCCCCTCGCCCTGGATGTTGCCGGTGGCCGAGGTGCCGCGGATGCCGATGGTCATCACGGGGGTCTTGATCTTCATGGCGTCGGGGGCCGATTTGGCCAACTGGCCCGACACGAAGGCGAAGGCGCCATGGGCCACCGAGATCGCCGACGAACCGGTTTGCTGGTTGGGGTCGAACACCAGCTCGTCCAGGGTCATGCGGCCCTTGGCGCCCAGCGAGAACGTCGAACTGTCGACGAAGGTCACACCCACCGACGAATCCGCGGCGGTATTCAGGACGTCGCCCTGGTGCACCTCGCTGCCGACCTGAAGGGGGACGGTCTTGCCGTCAGACAGGGTCGCGGACGCCGATCCCTTGACCGACGTCACCTTGCCGATGACGTTGTTGCCGTTCGCCACGTTACGTTTCTCCCCCAACAAGAATAGCGCGCCGAGGGTAGCACAATTGCCGTGCTATTGACAAAGGTTGGCGACAGAACGGCGTGTTCTAGGGCCTTTGCCGGATCAATGGCCATTGCCATTGCGTCGCTTTGGACCGGGGTCGGATTGTCGGGTGCCAATATACGCGCATGAACAGATGGGCCGAGGCGATGACCCCCGTCAAATGCCGGCGGGATGCCCCGACATGATGGAGAGCTTTTCCTCGGGCGTGCTGAGTTGCCGCAACACGTGGTCAAGGTCGGTTGCAAGCGCCGTGTCCAGGGGGCAGAAGCGGAAGCCGGGATCGTCCGCCTGGCGTTGGGCCAGCAACGAATAGACGGCGGCCTGGTCCAGCATCCAGCTCAGGGCCTGGGGCAGGCCCAGCTTCAGCGCGCAAAACCGCGCCAGATCGGCGGCCAAGGCGGCGGCGCGGGCACCATTGCCGAACACCATGATGCTGGCCTGATAAAAGGAAGCCGGTTCGTCGCGGCCGGTCTGGAAGCACGCGAAATCCGCACCGGCGGCGACGGCGAAAATCCGCTCGACCGGCAAGGTCGGCAAGACGTCGGCGTCGCACGTCATGATCGGACAGCCATAGCGTTCCAGCAGGCGGTTCATGACGAAGAAGCGGGCGCAGGTGTAGTACACCGGGCCGTCCCAAGCCCCCGCCGCCTCGTGACTGACGCCAAGCGACAGATCCGGAAAGGCGCGGCGTAGCGCCTGCAGTTCCGCCACCACCGCCG
>DATGXU010000642.1:0-7692 GCA_035298685.1 Magnetospirillum sp.
CCACCCGCAACATGATGGTCGACAAGAAATGAAATGGACGGACGTCCTCGACATCGCCATCGCGCTTGAGGAAACTCACCCCGATGCGGACAACGTGAACCTGCGGTTCACCGATCTGCATGCCTGGGTGTGTGCGTTGCCCGGTTTCGAGGACGATCCCAACAAGTCCAACGAGAAGATCCTTGAGGCCATTCAGATGGCCTGGATCGACGAGCGGGATTGATCGCGCCGTCACGGGTGCAAGCATGATCGACGGCATTCCCCTGATCGACGTTGTCGCCTTTGCCGCGTTCATGACGCTGTGGGTCGGCTATACCCTGTTGGCCGAGCATCGCACCTTGCTGGGGCGGTCGCTGTCGGCGGTGATGGTGCGCCACCGGCGCAGCTGGATGCGCGCCATGTGCGACCGCGAAAACCGCGTGGCCGACACCTCGCTGGTGGGCGCCTTGATGCGCTCGGTGGCATTCTTCGCTTCCGCTTCGATCCTGGTGCTGGGCGGATTGGTGGCGTTGATGGGCTCGGGCGAGCGGGCCTTCGCCGTCTATCGCGAGCTGCCGTTCGCCGGGGCTTCCTCGGGGCTGGAAGCCTTCGAGATGAAGGTGCTGCTGCTGGCGCTGGTGTTCGTCTACGCCTTCTTCCAATTCACCTGGTGCCTGCGCCAGTTCAATTACTGCTGCATCATCATGGGTGCGGCCCCCCAGCCGGATGACGAAAACGGCCTGAAGGAAGTTTTCGCCAGCCACGCCGCGCGCCTGCAAAGCCTGGCCGCCAACAGCTTCAACCGGGGCTTGCGCGCGTACTATTTCGCCCTGGCGATGATGCTGTGGTTCGTCCATACCTGGGTGTTCCTGGCGGCGGCGGCCATCGTGGTGGCCATCTTGTTCCGCCGCGAATTCCATTCCAAAAGTCTGTCCACCCTGGCCGACGCCCTGGGGGCGAAGTGATGAGTTCAAGCAAGGGCCGCATTGTCGTCGCCATGTCGGGCGGCGTCGATTCTTCCGCCACCGCCGCCCTGCTCAAGGACGAAGGCTGGGAGGTGGTGGGCGTCACCCTGCAGCTTTACGACCACGGCGCCGCCGTGTGCCGCCCCAACACCTGCTGCGCCGGCAAGGACATTCACGACGCCCGCGCGGTGGCCGACGCTTTGGGCATCGCCCATTACGTCATGGACATGGAAAGCACGTTCCAGGCCGACGTGATCGACCCGTTCGCCGATTCCTATCTGCGTGGCGAGACGCCCATTCCCTGCGTGATGTGCAACCAGACGGTCAAGTTCCGCGACCTGCTGGACGTCGCCCGCGACCTGGGCGCCGAAGCCATGGCGACCGGCCATTACGTGCGGCGCGAGGACGGCGTCAATGGGCCGGTGATGCTGAAGGGCGTCGATCCGGCCCGCGATCAAAGCTATTTCCTGTTCGCCACCACCCGCGCCCAATTGGACTTCCTGCGCTTTCCCCTGGGCGGCATGGTCAGCAAGGCGGAAACCCGCGCCATCGCCGCCCGCCACAACCTGCCGGTGGCGGCCAAGCGCGACAGCCAGGACATCTGTTTCGTGCCCGATGGCGATTATGCCGGCCTGGTGCAGCGCCTGCGTCCCGGCGCCATCGAAGGCGGCGAGATCGTGCACGTGGACGGCCGCGTGCTGGGCCGCCATTCCGGCATCATCCATTACACCATCGGCCAGCGCAAAGGCCTGGGCCTGGGCGGCGGCGCCCCGCTTTACGTGGTGCGGCTGGAAGCCGACAGCCGGCGCGTGGTCGTCGGCCCGCGCGAGGCTTTGGCGCGCACCACCATCACCCTGCGGCAGGTGAACTGGCTGGGCGGCGACGAGCGCGCGGATATTCCGGTGGAAGTGCGCGTGCGCTCGACCCGGCCGCCCAAGCCGGCTTTGCTGACCCGTGCCGAAGACGGCACCGCCACCGTGGTGCTGGAAACGCCGGAAGAGGGGGTGGCCCCCGGCCAGGCCTGCGTGTTCTATCGCGGCGACCGCGTTCTGGGTGGGGGCTGGATCGTCTCTGCCCATTAATCGGGCTGGAAACAAAACTGCACAATTGTTAATCTGATGGCATTCCGCCACCGACCCTTTACGCAAGGAGTTCGGTATGAATTCGGTCGAGGAGTTCCTGGTGTACGCCGCCCGCCTTGAGCAGGAAGCGGCGTTGCGGTTCGACGAACTGGCGGATGTGGCATCCTCCTTCGCCAACAAGGAAGTGGCGGATTTCTTCCGCCAGATGGCTCATTTCTCGCGGCTGCATCTGGACGAAGCCCGCAAGCGCGGCGGCTTCCACGATCTGCCCGAGATCGACGCCGGCCAATTTCAGTGGCCCGACGTGGAAAGTCCCGAAAGCGCGGCCATCTGGGGTGCCGATCCCCATATGGACATCACCCAGGCCATGGCCCTGGCGCTCGAGGCCGAGCAGCGCGGGCTGGCGTTTTATGCCGACATGCTGAAATCCAGCGAAGACCCGGAAGTCAGGGCCATGGCGCGCGAGTTCGTCGAGGAAGAGGCCGAGCATGTGGCCGCCATCGAACGCTGGATCGTCCGGCTGGCGGCCTGAGCGGCGCTTCGGGCGATTGCGAGGGCAGGGGCGGCTTATCCGGCCGTTCCCGCCTCGCACAGCTTCCAATCGTCGCCCTGCAGGGCGAACAGCATGAACAGCTTTTGCTTGCTGGCGCCGTCCACCACCACCCGCAGGCGCGAGCCCGTGCAGGTGCCGCCGATGGCCTGGGGCGGCGTCTTGACGTGCTTCGAGGTCAGGCAGCCGAAGCTGGCTTTGGGGATGTCGGTGACCGCCTTCACCGGCTGGTTGTTGACCAGCAGATGATAGCTGGCCTGTCCACCCTGCACGCGGCCCATGACGTCGATGGTGGCGAAGCGCGACCGATAATGCCCGGCCGTCATTTCACCGTCATTGGCGGTGTTCGCCAGCGGTCGAAACGAAATCGCCGCGCAGGAGGGCGGTTTCTTGTCGGCGGCCAGGGCAGGGGCGGTGGCCAGCACGGCGGCGGCCATAAGGGCGGCGGCGAGAGTTTTCGACATGGCGAACTCCTGGGACGGGCAGGCGTGCCATTTCGCGCCAAACCGCCCCTGGGCGCAATCGTCCGAAAGCCCTAGATCATCGAGCGTCAAATGTGACGCACGATGATCTAGGGTTCCGTTTGTTTGGCCTCGTCGGGCGGGCGCATCCGCGCCCTTGGCCGCGGCCGCAATGGCCGCCAGGCGCGCTGCGCGTCCCATGGGACCCTCGGCGCGCCAAGGCGCTGTGGTTCAGCGGCTCTCCAACAGGGCGGTCTTGCCGCCGCCGAAGGTCATGACGTCGAACGGGCTGCCGTCTTCGTCCATGCCGGGGGCGCCGTCCGGCATTCCCGCCACGGCAATTCCCTCCACGCCTTTCGGTCGCTCGGCCAGCACCTTGGCGATGGACTCGACCGGCACGTGCCCTTCGACGACGTATCCGGCGATGCGGGCGGTGTGGCAGGCGCGCAGTTCAGCGGGGACGTTGAACTTGTCCTTGAGGGGCTCGACGTCGTCCACGTCGTATACCGTCACGGCATAGCCGTGGTCTTCCATATAGGCGATCCACGAGGTGCAGCAGCCGCAAGTCTGCGACTTCCACACCTCGATCGCCATGGGCGATGCTGCCGGTGCCGTTGCCCAGCGAAAGGATGCCCAGCCACCAATGGCGGCCGCCAGCAAGGCAACGGCAATGGCAGCCCGCTTCATGCGAAATCAGGCGGCGGCCAGGGCTTCCTCGACGGCGAGGACGGCGAAATTGTGGGAGTCACCGGCGAAATGCAGGATGCGGCTGATCGGGTCCTGGTCGTTGTCGGCCACCAACTGGGTGGCGTCCTCGCGGCAGATGCCGCAACGGACCAGAACGGTCACATAGACCTGGGCAAGGTCGAGAGTGCGGCCCGAGGCCGACGACTTCTTGCTGGCGACGTCGATCAGAGTGCGGATGCGCTCGGCGGCAGAGGCGGTCATAGCGGAAAAATCCTTTCCGGGCTCGCGTCAGGCGCGGCCCACCGGGTGACAGACGGAATCCTCGTGAAGTCCATTTTGTCGGTGGGCGGATTCTACGGCCGCTCCAGTTAAAAGGCCGTTTCCGGCGCTCAGCAGCTTTCGCGCCGAACGACCGAAAGGGCGTGGGCCACCAGCGACCGCGGCGCGGTCAGGATGGTGAAGCCTTCGCGGGCCAGCCAGGCAGACACCTTGGGAACGAAAGTGGGAGGGATCGACATACTACTCCATCCTTCGGTCGTAGAAGCTATTGCGCCTGTAGTATGGCATTAGGGGATATTGCAGTGCAATAGAAAGTGGCCGAATGAGTGTGCAAGCGGCACCCATGGGGATGGTGCCTATCTCTTGAGCAGTATCGGGAAGTCCAGGCCATGCCGGTGGTGGCGGGAACCACCCACGGCTTATGGACAGGGTTATCCACCGATCTTGTGCATACCCGTCAGCACCTGGGCGAACAGCGCGAAGGTCTGTGCGGCGGCGTCGACGGCCTCGGCCAGGGCGTCGGGGGGTGCCGCGTGGCGCGCCAGACCGTCACGGAAACGGACCCATTGCGCGCCGGCCTGGCTGCCGTAAGGCGTGAAGAATGCCAGCGCGGGCGCGATGGATTCGCCGAACTGGTCGATCAGGCGCCGGCGGATGACCTCGCCGCCCAGGATGGCCCCCTCGACCACATACAAGGCGCCCCATTCGCGTGCGGGGGCATGCAGCGAGACATCGCAGGTGCAATGGCCTTCGGGCAGGGCATGCTCCAGCGCCGCCAGCGCCGCGCGCAGCAACGGCAAACGCGGACGGTAGCCGATGGCGCGTGCCGCCTGGCTGCGTTCCAGCATCGGCTCCAGGCCGCCATGGACCATGGCCATTCCCTTCAGCACCAGGGCCAACTCATCGCGCCGGCAATCGTCGGCGAACAGGCGGGCAAGAACCGGCACCCGTTCCAACTGCTGGTGCATGGGCTGGGTCGCCTGCCGCAGGCTCTGCCAGGTCGCATTCATGGTCTTGGGCTCAGCGTTCGGTCGGCGGGGAATCGCAGTTCCACGCTGGTGCCTTCGTTTTCCACGCTGGTCAGGACCAGTTCTCCTCCGTGCAGTTCCATGAACCCCTTGACGATCGGCAAGCCCAATCCCGTGCCCACCTGGGTGCGGGTGGTGTCGTCATGGGCCTGGCGGAACGGTTCCAGCACCCGGCCAAGCTGGTCGACCGGAATGCCGATGCCTTTGTCGCTCACCGTCAGGGAAATGCCGCCGTCGGCACGCAGCTGCCGGGTAACGGTGATCGCGGTGCCGGCATGGGCAAACTTGACGGCGTTGCTGAGCAGGTTCAGCAGCATCTGTTTGACCGCCCGCTCGTCCGCGCGCACCACCAGATCGTCAGGCCCCTGCACGGCCAGGGAAAGGTCGTGCTCGCGGATCACCCCCAGCAGCAGGCTGGATACCCGGCTGACCATCTCGGTGACGCTGACGTCTGAGTCGTGCAGTTCCATCCTGCCGGCCTCGACTTTGGACAGGTCCAGAATGTCGTTGATCATACTGAGCAAATGCGCGCCGGCGTCGTGAATGCAGTTCAGGCTTTCCTGCTGCCTTGCCGATACCGGCCCGTAAATGCCATGCTGCAGCATCTCGGAAAAGCCGATGACCGCGTTCAGCGGGGTGCGCAGTTCATGGCTCATGTGGGCCAGAAAGCGCGACTTGGCGCGGTCGCTTTCTTCCAGGCGCGCATTCAGCATCCGGATGGTGCGCATCTGGCGCAGAATGACATCGTTCAACGCGGTGCGCAGCGACCGGGCGATCTCGATTTTCCATTTCGGCCATGGCCGCGAATGGCCTCGGCGCTCGACCACCCAGCGGGCGAACGAGCGGCGTGGCAGGTAGTTGCCGGCCCGCTTTTCCGCTTCGACCTGCCCGGGCGTGGCGCCGCCCCAGACGGTGGTGCGCACCGCCTCGGTTCGGAACCACATGATGGTGTGGCGGCCGTTCTCGCCCACGCTGATCGCCAGCACGCCGGACGCCTCGGCCGCATAGCGCGCGAATTCCGGCAGGAACCCGCCCAGGCAGTCGGTGGCGAAGACCCCGTCGCTCATGTTGGCGCGGCAGGCGTCGGCAAGCCGCACCACGTCGTCGGCATGGGGGGCCTCGCCAACGGTCTTCACCTCGATGTGCTCGCCGTCGGGCTGCAGGTCGCGATAAACAACGGCGGCGCCGCTGGCTGCATAGAAGATGTCGGTCAGCTTCACCTCGCCGTCCACCAGCGGGGTGACGAAATCGTCGGCCCCGGCGATTTGCTCCAGCAGGCGGGCATGCATGACCACGTGATACGAGCGGGCGTCGCGTTCCTCGGCCGTTTCGGCCGCGTTCAGGCACATGGCCAGCGCCCGGGTCAATGCCATGGCGCGCTGCCGTCCGGGCAGCGGAACACGGTGCTGGCCGCGATGGTGACCGACGATCAGGCCCCAAAGCCGGCCGCTCTCGATCACCGACAACGACATGGCGCCGTCGACGCCCAGGTTTTCTTGATAATTGCGATGGATCAGTGACAGGCTGCGCAGGCGGCAACGGCCGATATCGAACGGCAGCCCGGTTCGCGGGTTGAGGTTGGGAATCAACGGCACCAACGGGTGGTCGCGCAGGGGGGTGAAGCGGGCCTGGCTGGTCAGATACAGGGTTCGCGCCTGCTTGGGGATGTCGGCGGCGGGAAAGTGAAACCCCACGAAGCTGTCGTGCCAGTCGTCGACCCGCGATTCCGCCAGCACTTCGCCGTGGCCCTCCTCGTCGAAGCGATAGACCAGAACGCGTTCCATGCCGGTCGCCTCGCGGATGGCGCGGGCGGCCATGTCGGCCAGCGCGTCCAGGGTCTCGGTTTTGCCCATGGCTTCGAAAAGGACGTTCAGTTTCGCCTGCGCGCCCAGATCGGGCAGATCCTCGGCCTCCAGCTTTTCCACTTCCACATACAGCAGGTCGCCGTGGGTGACGGCGTGGATGGCGGCGCCAAAGGGCGGGAACTGGGTGGCGGTCAGAAATCGTTCCAACTCGCCGTCGCCTTCGGTGGCGGCAAGGTCGTTGATGGCCACCGAGATGTGTGCCGGCAGCAGATCGTTGACGTGCCGGCCCAAGATCGTGCCGGCGTGCGAAAGCAGCGCCTCGGCATTGGCGCTGGCGGCGACGATCAGGCCGTCGTCACGTTCGGCACACAACAACGCCCCATGGGGCTGGATGCAGCCGGGCGCATGGATGGGCTCGCGCTCGCACACATCGTCGACGCGACCGATTGCTGGGGGAATGGAATTGCCCATCGACGCCGCCTACAAAAGATATAAGCCAAATTTAGCATGGCTCTAATCTCAGGCTAGAGGGCATTTGATGTGGATATGCGTCTTATTTATCAACCGCTGGTAGGGTAGCGCGACAGCAGCCGGTTCTGGCGGCGCTGGCAGGCGACCAGTTCGCGCAAGGTCATCGGCTTGATGCCGCGCGCCCGATTGGCGGCGCCGATGGCGAACATCAGCGACTGTTGACGGAACAGGGTGCGATAGCCTGCCAGAATAGGATAATCGGGGTCCCAGATATGGACGGCTTCCGCGCCGGCGCCGTTGACTTCGACGACCTTGAAGCCTTCGAAGAAGGAAAAAGGAAAACCGGCGCAAAGAATGGGGCATGGCACTTGGGTGACGCGCTTAG
>DATGXU010000643.1:0-2857 GCA_035298685.1 Magnetospirillum sp.
GGTGGTCAGCACGCCCTTGGTGCAGAACAGATCCTTGATGCCCAGCGGAATGCCGTCCAGCGCGCCGGCCTTGCCGGCGGCGCGGCGGGCGTCGGACGCCTTGGCCTCTTCCAGCGCCAGCTCGGGCGTCTCGGTGATGTAGGCGTTGAGGCCGCGCTTGGCCGCCATTGCCTTCAGATGGGCTTCGGTCAGCTCGACCGAGGTGAATTCGCCCTTGCCCAGGCTGTCCAGAGCGTCGGCGATGGTCAGTTTGGTCAGTTCGGTCATTATTCGACCACCTTCGGAACGGTGAAGAAGCCGCCCTCGTCCTCGCGGATCGCGTCGGGGGCGTTGGCCAGGACCGCCTCGGCTTGGCCGCCATCGTTGATGACGTCCTTGCGCATGGGCAGGGTGAGGTCGGCCACCGACGCCATCGGCTCGATGCCGTCGGTGTTCACCTCGGCCAATTGTTCGACGAAGGTCAGGATGCCGGAAAGTTCACCGGCCAGATGGTCGAGTTCGTCGTCGCGAACCTCGATGCGGGCCAGTTCGGCGATGTTGCGCACGGTGGCTTTATCCAGCGACATGCGGTGGGGTTCCTCTGGGGCGTTTTGCAAGAAAACTTGCTGATATGTAAAGCGTGGCGGACGTTAACATCCGGGGCATTGATCCGCAACCAGGGAAGGTCTGGCATGCCGCTTGCTGCTTCGCCCCGATCGGTCAAGCAGTGTAGGCAACATGACAAACGACATGACAACCGACCGCTACGTCAGCTATTCCGGCATCGATTGCGAGGGCAACGCCCGCATCGTCGTCGAGCATGTGCTGGCGCTGATCGCCGACCCGGCCAAATCCAACGCCTTGTGGGAGCGGTTCAAGGTGCGGCTGGCCGAGGCCGGCAAGGTGGGCGCGCGCAAGGCCGACGAATTGTGTCTGGCGTGCAGCCACACCTATTATATCGAGGAACTGTTCGACCAGTACGGCGACGAGGAAGGGCTGGCGGCCCTGCGCCGGCTCGAGGACGAGTGCTGCTGACGACTACCACGGCATGGAAAACACGGTGCAGCGTCCGGCGCTGGTGCCGGAATTGTTGATGCGCCCCTCGCAGGCGCCGCAGGCGGCCAGCAGGGCGACAAGGGCCAGGGAAAGCGCGAGCCGCGGGGTCATTGGCGTAATACCGGTCGGCCGTTGATATGACTCGCCGCAGGCGCCGTGGCCGACCGGCAAGCCCGAGCGGCGCCTGAGCCCCACCGTCTCGGCATGAACTGAGCCAACGGATCAGTTCAGCGGCCGGGCGGTATAATGTAACGCTTGCGCGGCTTCGCGTCATGCCGCACCTTGCGGCCATGCCTTTGCTCGCCATCGCCGACCTAAAGCCCGCGCTGCCCCGCCATGCCCGTCTGATGGGCCTGGACCTGGGGACCAAGACCATCGGGCTGGCCCTGTCCGACGTGCGGCTGTCCATCGCCACGCCGTTCGACACCATCCGCCGCACCAAGTTCACCAAGGACGTCGATCTGCTGTTCGCGTTGATGGACAAGCACGAAGTGGGCGGGTTGGTGCTGGGCCTGCCGGTCGAGATGGACGGCACCGAGGGCTCGCGCTGCCAATCCACTCGCGCCTTCGTCCGCAACCTGCTGGGCCTGCGCGACGTGCCGCTGGCGCTGTGGGACGAGCGGCTGTCAACCGCCGCCGTCACCCGCACCCTGCTGGAAGCCGACGCCTCCCGCGCCCGCCGCGCCGAGGTGGTGGACAAGATGGCCGCCGCCTACATCCTGCAGGGCGCGCTGGATGCGGTGGCGAATGTCACTTGATTTCGCAACTGCTTGCTGGCTAATCTTTCGTCCATTAGGTGTAAGGTGCCTGATCTTTGGGCACCCGTTCGTTCATGCTTCCGGGGGGATGCACATGCTGGTGTGGGAGGAAGAGTACAAAATCGGCAACGATGAGATGGATGCGCAGCATCTGATCCTGTTCGCGTTGCTGAACCAGATGACCGTCAACATCGACAGCGGCCGGCCGGGCGATTGCCTGCAGGACGTTCTGACGGCGCTGGGCGCCTATATCGACTATCACTTCGCCCATGAAGAGGCGTTGATGAAGGAATGGGGTTATCCCGGCCTTGAGGAACACGCCGCCGGTCACGCCCAGTTCGTGGCCGAGGTCAAGCGTCTGCAGTCGCTGGTTTCGGGAGCCGAGGTGAACAAGGCGGCGGTGCGCGTGCGCGCTTTCGTGCTGGACTGGCTGCTGGGCCATATCCTCAAGACCGATGCCGATTACGCCCGCTTCATCAACGAAAAGAAAAGCGCGGTCTGATCCGTTCCGCTGACGAAACGCCCGGTACCGCCCGGGCGTTTTGTTTTGCGCGGCCCATGGGGAACTTGGGTTCCCCGGTTGCCCCGGCCTGTGCGAGCGCGTAAGGTTCGTCGCGGGCATTCGGGGGAGGCCTGGCGCCGCCATATCCCGATGGATGCCGGCCGAGAACCCCGCACCATTCGATGGACGAGCATGCGCTTAGTGTGGACCTTCCTGACGGGCATTCTGTTCGCCGGCTTCGTCATGCTGATCAGCGCGCCGCTGCTGGTGGCGGGCGTCGGCGTTGCCGCCTGGGCGCTGAAGGGGCATTCCTTCAGCGCGTTGTCGGGCGAGTCGGTGTTCGGCATCCGGGAAAAGGACGGCGCGCTGGATGGCCGCATGGTCAACGTCAGCTTCCAGACCATGTATGTGGCGGTGCCGGGCGATCCGCGTCCGCGCCGCATGCTGCTGCGGCTGGAGGTCACCAACGCCGACGTGTTCGGCTCGCGTCCGGGCGAGGGGCGGGTGCGGCTGGATGCCTGGCCGCTGGACGCCATCGAGGATGTGAAGCGCACCGCCCTTT
>DATGXU010000644.1:0-2416 GCA_035298685.1 Magnetospirillum sp.
AGAAGTAAGCGCGCCGCTTGCCGGCACCGCGGGGTGCCGGCCCTTTCGAAAGCTGAAAGACCCGGGGCACGACGTGCCGCCGGGTCTTTGTTCGTGGATCGCCGGCGCTGCCCGCCGGCCGCGCTCAGATCAGGCTCTTGAGCAGCCGCCCCATCTCGCTGGGGTTGCGCGTGACCTTGAAGCCGCACTCTTCCATGATCGCCAGCTTGGCGTCGGCCGTGTCGGCGCCGCCGCTGATCAGCGCGCCCGCATGGCCCATGCGCTTGCCCGGGGGCGCCGTGACGCCGGCGATGAAGCCCACCACCGGCTTCTTCATGTTCGCCTTGCACCAGCGCGCGGCCTCGGCCTCGTCGGGGCCGCCGATCTCGCCGATCATGATCACGGCATCCGTCTCCGGGTCGTCGTTGAACAGGCGCATCACGTCGATGTGCTTGAGCCCGTTGATCGGGTCGCCGCCGATGCCCACCGCGCTGCTCTGGCCCAGGCCGATCTCGGTGAGCTGCGCCACCGCCTCGTAGGTCAGCGTGCCGCTGCGGCTGACCACCCCGATGCGCCCCTTGCGGTGGATGTGCCCGGGCATGATGCCGATCTTGATCTCCTCGGGCGTGATCGTGCCCGGGCAGTTCGGCCCCAGCAGCAGCGTCTTCTTGCCGCCGCTGGCTTCCTTGGCCTTCATCTTGTTGCGCACCTCCAGCATGTCCTTGATGGGGATGCCTTCGGTGATGCAGATCGCCAGGTCCAGGTCGGCTTCCACCGCCTCCCAGATCGCGGCTGCGGCACCGGCCGGCGGCACGTAGATCACGCTCACGGTGGCGCCGGTCTGCGCCTTGGCGTCTTTCACGCTGGCGTAGATCGGGATGCCTTCGAAGTCTTCGCCGGCCTTCTTCGGGTTCACGCCGGCGACGAAGGCGTTCTTGCCGTTGGCGTACGCCGCGCACATGCGGGTGTGGAACTGGCCCGTCTTGCCGGTGATGCCCTGCGTGATGACGCGGGTGTCCTTGTTGATCAGGATGCTCATGTCGGTGTTCTCGGCGGCGGGTTACTTGACGGCGGCGACGATCTTGGTCGCGGCCTCGGCCATGGTGTCGGCGCTGATGATCGGCAGGCCCGAGTCCTTGAGCATCTGCTTGCCCAGGTCTTCGTTGGTGCCCTTCATGCGCACGACCAGCGGCACGCTGAGGTTGACCGCCTTGCAGGCCTGGATCACGCCTTCGGCGATGGTGTCGCACTTCATGATGCCGCCGAAGATGTTGACGAGGATGCCTTTGACGCTCTTGTTCTTGAGCATGATCTTGAAGGCCTCGGTGACCTTCTCGGCGGTGGCGCCGCCGCCCACGTCCAGGAAGTTCGCCGGCTCGCCGCCGAAGAGCTTGATGGTGTCCATGGTGGCCATCGCGAGGCCCGCGCCGTTGACGAGGCAGCCGATGTTGCCGTCCAGGCTGATGTAGCTGAGGTCGAACTTGCTGGCCTCGACTTCGGCGGGGTCCTCTTCGTCCAGATCCCGGTAGGCGACGATCTCGGGGTGGCGGAAGAGGGCGTTGCTGTCGAAGTTGAACTTGGCGTCCAGCGCCTTGATGTTGCCGTTGCCTTCCAGGATCAGCGGGTTGATCTCGGCGAGGCTGGCGTCGGTGGCCATGTAGCAGGCGTAGAGCTTCTTGAAGACTTCCACGGCCTGCGCCTGCGAAGCGGCGGGCACGCCGATGCCGGTGGCCAGTTCCATCGCCTGGGCGTCGGTCAGGCCGACCAGCGGGTCGACGAAGACCTTGAGGATCTTCTCCGGGGTCTTGTGGGCGACCTCTTCGATGTCCATGCCGCCTTCGGAGCTGGCCATGATGGCGACCTTCTGCGTGGCGCGGTCGGTCAGCGCGGCGACGTAGTACTCCTTGCGAATGTCGGCGCCTTCCTCGACGAGCAGGCGGCGCACTTTCTGGCCCTCGGGGCCGGTCTGGTGGGTCTTGAGCTGCATGCCCAGGATCTGGCCGGCCAGGCTCTTCACCTCGTCGATCGAGCGGCCGAGCTTGACGCCGCCGCCCTTGCCGCGGCCGCCGGCGTGGATCTGCGCCTTGACCACCCACACGGCACCGCCGAGTTTCTGCGCCGCCTCCACCGCCTCCAGCACGGTGAACGCCGCGTGACCCCTCGGCACCGGCACGCCGTGCGCGCGCAGCAGTTCCTTGGCCTGGTATTCGTGGATCTTCATCGGGGGGTCCTCAGCGGGTCTGGAAGGAAGCAGCCGCGGCCGGGCTCTGGCGGCCCGGGCGGGTCGCGGGCCGCCGGTGCGGCGGCGAATGTAGCATGCTGCAACGCAGCAACCGCCCCGCGGCGGGGCACCGCGGGCGCCGGCTCAGTCGGTGTCGACCAGGCCCTTCACGATGCGGATCACGACCTCGGTGCTGAAGCCGCGCGACGTGAGAAA
>DATGXU010000645.1:0-2178 GCA_035298685.1 Magnetospirillum sp.
GCATGGCCGGCGGCGGTGGCGCCCGGCTCGACCACGCCGATCACCGGCAAGCCGGGAAACTCGGCTCGCAGGGTTTCCAGCGCATGGGCCGACGAGGTGTTGTCGGCGACCACCAACGCCTTGATGCCGGTGGCGACCAGCGCGCGGGCGGCCTGGACGGCGTAATGGCTGACCGCCGTGGCACTTTTGGTGCCATAGGGCAGCCGCGCGGTGTCGCCCAGGTAAACCAGCGACTCGCGCGGCAACCGGTCGCGCAACGCACTCAGCACGGTCAGGCCACCCACCCCTGAGTCGAATACTCCGATCGGCAGGTCACGGTTCTTTACGGTCACGGGTTCCGCTCCATGAGGCCAGGGGGCGGCATCTTGTTGCCCCCCGGTGGTGAAAAGCAAGCACGCAGGGAACCGGCGGTCGGAACCAGATGCCGCGCGGTCTGTTAGGCCAAGTCATGTGACCCCTTGCGGAGGAATCGCCATGAAGGCGTGCGTGTTTGTCGCCGCGATGCTGCTGACGGCCGGTCCCGCCCTGGCCCAGCCCCAGACCTCGGGCGATCCGGCGGCGGGCGAGAAGGTGTTCAACCAATGCAAGGCCTGTCACACCGTGCAGGCGGGTCAGAACCGGGTCGGGCCGTCGTTGCATGGCGTGGTGGGGCGCAAGGCCGCCTCGGTCGAAGGCTTCGCCTATTCGCCGGTCATGAAGGAATCCGGCCTGACCTGGACGCCCGAGAACCTGGACAAGTACCTGACCGACCCGAAAGCCCTGCTGCCGGGCAACAAGATGGCGTTCCCCGGCCTCAAAAAGCCCGAGGATCGCGCCAACGTGATCGCCTATCTGGCGCAGCAGAAATAACCAGCGAACATCATCGAATTCCCATTCCGGAGGGCCGCCATGAAGACCCGCACTTTTGCCCTGATCCTGGGCATCGTGTTTCTGGCCGTCGGCATTCTGGGCTTCGTTCCCCAACTGCTGACCATGCCGCCCAATCAGCCGCCCCTGATGGTGGAAGCCGCCCACGGCGCGCTGTTCGGCCTGTTCCCGGTCAACGCCGTGCACAACGCCGTGCACCTGGCCTTTGGCATCTGGGGGGTGGTGGTGTGGCGGGATTTCGCCGCATCGCGCGTCTATGCCCGCTCGGTGGCGGTGATCTACGCCGTGTTGACGGTGCTGGGCCTGATTCCGGTGACCAGCACCCTGTTCGGGCTGGCGCCGCTGCATGGCAACGACGTGTGGCTGCACGCGGTTCTGGCCATCGCCAGCGCCTATTTCGGCTTTGCCGCCATCAGCGCGGTCGAGCATCCCGGCGCGGCCAGCCGGCGGACCTGAACATCGGGGAACCTGGGGCGGTTTCTCCCTGTTGTCCTGGCGGGGCCAGACAATAGCTGCAAGGAGGAGACACATGGCCGAGACCATCATTCCATCCACCGGCCCATCCACCGGCAAGCCGTCGACCACCGGGTCGTCCCTTGGCGCGGCTGCCGGCCAGAGCAGCACGACGTCGCCGGGTCCCTCCGCCGACGCCATCCGCTCGGGCGGCGAACGCATGCTGTCGGACGCGCGGGCCAAGGTGATCGACGCCGCCGACGCCCAGCGCCGCCGCGCCGCCGAAGCGGTGCGCGGAATGGCCGGCGCCCTGCACCGGGCGGCGGGCGACCTCAAGCCGGAGAACGAAACCATGGGACGCTATACCGACATGGCGGCCGAGCGGCTGGACCAGTTCGCCAGCTATCTGCGCTCCACCGACTGGAGCGGCGTGGTCGAGGAAGCCGAGGATCTGGCCCGGCGTCAGCCCGCCTGGGTGATCGGCGGGGCCATGGTCGCAGGGTTCCTGCTGGCGCGCACCATCAAGAACGCGTCCGAGCCGCGCGAGCGCGGCGACGAAGCCATCCGGCGCAGCCGCCGTCTGGCGGCCACGTCGGCGGCCTATGGCACCAGTGCCCAGGCGGGGGTCTTCCCGGCCACCACCGCGACCACGCGGCCGATGGGTTCGGCCTCCGGCAGCGGCGAGGTGTGAGATGCCCGACATCCTTCCCGAACGCCCCTTGAGCACATTGTTCAGTGAGCTGACCCAGGAAACCATCAGCCTGTTCCGCCAGGAAATCCACCTGGCCCGCGCCGAGTTGGCCGACAAGGCCCGCCAGGCCGGACGGGGCGCGGCGGAAATCGCCATCGGCGGGGTGT